>NZ_LFJT01000019.1:0-106993 GCF_001682645.1 Delftia sp. JD2 | reverse complement strand
GCGGGCCGCAGCGGCGCGGCAGGCACGCCGCGCGGGCAAAAGCTGGTGGTGCAGATGGTGGAGACCTTCCGCGAGCACATGCAGCCCGCCTTCGTGGAGCGGCTCGATGCCTGGACGCTGCAGGAGCAGGCCGGCATGGACCTGCCGCCCATCATGATCTACGGCGAGGACGTGACCCACATCCTGACGGAGGAAGGCATTGCCAACCTGCTGCTGTGCCGCAGCGACGAAGAGCGCGAGCAGGCCATCCGCGGCGTGGCCGGCTACACGGCCGTGGGCCTGGCGCGCGACCGTCGCATGGTGGAGAACCTGCGTGACCGCGGGGTGATCCGCCGTCCGCAGGACCTGGGCATCGACCCGCGCCAGGCCACGCGCAATCTGCTGGCCGCGCGCAGCATGCGCGATCTGGCCCAGGCCTCGGGCGGGCTGTACCAGCCTCCCCGCCGATTCAGGAACTGGTAGGAGAGACGATATGAGCGAGATACCCGCAGGGCTGGAGTCCCTGAGCTATTGCTTCGCAGGCGGCCGGCCGGCCGGCGCCTTTGCCCCCGTCCTGGTCGGCGTGGTCGGCTCGGGCAACCTGGAGGTGATGCTGGAGAGCACGGGCGGCGATGGCTGCGAAGTGCAGGTGCAGACCTCGGCACACGGCTTCGGCGCCATCTGGCAGGCCGTGGTGGAGGATTTCCGCGAACGCCACCCCGTGGGCGGCGTGCGCGTGTCCATCAACGACATGGGGGCCACGCCGGCCGTGGTCAGCCTGCGGCTGGACCAGGCACTGGCCGAACTGCAGGGAGGCCAGCCATGATCAGCTACGCGGAATGCACGGCGCGCGAGCGCCTGGCGAAGCTGCTGGATGCCGGCAGCTTCCATGAATGGCTGCCGCCCTCCGAGCGGCTGACCAGCCCGCATCTGGCACAGCTGGGCGTGCCCAGCGCCTTTGACGACGGCGTGGCCATCGGCCGGGGCCTGCTGGGCGGGCGCACGGTGTTCGTGGCCGCGCAGGAGGGCGAATTCATGGGCGGGGGCGTGGGCGAGGTGCATGGCGCCAAGCTCGTGGGCCTGCTGCGCCGCGCCCTGCTGGAGCGGCCCGCGGCCGTGCTGCTGCTGGCCGAGTCGGGCGGCGTTCGGCTGCATGAGGCCAATGCCGGGCTGATCGCGGTGTCGGAGGTCATGCGCGCCCTGCTGGACGTGCGCGCCTCTGGCATCCCTGTGGTGGTCCTCATCGGCGGGGCCAACGGCTGCTTCGGCGGCATGGGCATCGTGGCGCGCTGTGCCGACCAGGTGGTGATGAGCGACATCGGCCGCCTGGCCATGTCGGGACCGGAGGTGATCGAGGCCTCGCACGGCGTCGATGAATTCGATGCGCGCGACCGCGCCCTGGTCTGGCGCACCACGGGCGGCAAGCACCGCTGGCTGTGCGGCGACTGCGATGCGCTGGTGGCCGACGATGTCGAGGCCTTCCGCGCCGCCGCCATCGCCGCGCTGGACCACTCCCGTCCGGTGAGTCTTGAAGGGCTGCTGCAGGAGCATGCGCTGCTGCGCGCGAGGCTGGACACCCTGGACGCTCTCAAGGCGGGCAGCGCCATCGGCCCGCAGGACGAGGCCATGCGCCTGTGGCAGGCCCTGGGCGTGCCTGACGCCTGGCGCGTGCCCGACCTGGACGCCGCCGCCGTGCGGGCCTTGCGCACGACGCCCGCCACGGGCATTTCACAGGAGTAGCCGCCATGCAATGGAACACACTTGCCGAGCACCTGTTCGGCCCGGGCCACCAGATTCGCGCCAACGGCGATTTCCTCGAAGGCCACGCCGTGTTCGATGGCCAGCCCCTCACCATCGTCGGCACCACGGGCCACGCGCCCATCGGCGTGCGGCTGGCCCTGGCCCAGGCCCGCGTGGTGCTGGAGACGGTCAGCGCGCACCCTGGCCGCCCCATCGTGCTGCTGATCGACACGCAGGGCCAGCAACTGCGCCGCCATGACGAGCTGCTGGGCATCAACCGCGCCATGGCCCACCTGGGCACCTGCATCGACCTGGCACGGCGCCGGGGCCACCGCGTCATCGGCCTGGTCTATGACCAGGCGCTGTCGGGCGGCTTCATCACCTCGGGCCTGATCGCCGATGCCTGCTACGCCCTGCCCGAGGCCGAGATCCGCGTGATGCGCATCCCCGCCATGTCGCGCATCACCAAGCTGCCCGAGTCCCTGCTCAATGCCCTGTCCGAGTCCAACCCGGTGTTCGCGCCCGGCGTGGGCAACTACGTGGCCATGGGCGGCGTGCGCGGCCTGTGGCAAGGCGATCTGCAGGCGGCGCTGCGCGACGCCCTGGCCCACAGCCCGCGCGAGGACATGCGCGCACTGGACGGCGCCGAGCGCGGCGGCCGCAAGCTGGCCGCCGAGGTGGTGCAGCGCGTCCTGGCCGCTGGATGAAGGCAGGCCGCAGCATGCTGGACACCCTGCACCGCCACCAGCTGGTGAACCTCGGCCCACAGGCCTGGGCGGACCTGCTGGAACGCCCCTGGGATGCGCAGGCGCGCGAGATCCTCACGCACTGGCGCGACCATGCACTGCCGCTGGTGGTCGCGCGGCAGTCGGCCGACCATGCCGCAGCCGGCCTGATGGCGCTGGGCCTGCCTGCGCCCGGGCGCTGGCAGCGGCGGCGCATGGGCTTCGATGTGGCGCGCGGCGCGGCCATCGGCACCCGCGAATTTCCCTCGCTGGACGAGCTGATGGCCTCGCACACGATCTCGTACTCGGCCTCGCCCCTCGCCACATACGGCGCCTTGCAGCAGTGCCTGCGCGCTGCCGGGGCGACGGGCTCTGTCTTCGGCAGCCACGGGTGGCAGTGCATCACGGGCCTGCCCTATCTGCGGCCCGGCTCGGACATCGACCTCTGGGTGCCGGTCGATGGCGCCGAACAGGGCGATCGGCTGGCCAGCCTGCTGCAGGCCGTGCCGCAGGAAGGCCCGCGCGTGGATGCCGAGCTGGTGTTTCCCGGCGGCTGGGCCGTGGCCTGGCGCGAATGGGCCGCCTGGCGTGCAGGCAGGGTGCGATCGGTCCTGGTCAAGGGCCTGCACGGGGTGGCACTGCGTGAAGACCATGACTGGTGTGCGTCGGCTGCGGCGCCTGGAGTTCCTGCATGAAACCTGCCCTTCTCCACCCGGCCCGGACCTTGACATCGACCGGGCATATCGGCCGCGCGGCCACGCTGGCCCTCTACGACGAGCTGTCGCTGACACCCAAGCCCGGCCTGGTGACCCTGGTGAACCGCGGCAGCCATGACGACATGGATGCCCACAGCTTCATGCGCAGCCTGTTCGCGCTGCGCAGCTACTTCCCCAAAATGGCCCAGGCAGGCAGCCAGAGCGCATCGTTTCCCGTGCTGGAGCGCCTGGGCATCGAGGCGGAGCAGCGCATGCTGGCCGCCACCGGCGGCATCAACACCCACCGTGGCGCCGTCTTCATGCTGGGCCTGCTGTGCGCGGCCGGCGGCGCGGTGCTGGCCGAGCAGGCCTGCATTCCCGGCGCCGCATGGCTGCGCGAGGCCCTTTGCCGCAACTGGGGCGATGCGCTGCAGCAGCGCAGCCTGCGGGCCTCCGCCCTGCCCGGCGGCGTCGCCGCGCGCCGCCACGGCCTGCGGGGCGCATCGCAGGAGGCGGCCCTGGGTTTCCCCGTCCTGTTCGACACCGCCGTGCCGGCGCTGGCCAGAGCGCATGCCAGCGGGCTGCCCGCTCCCTTGGCGCGGCTGGAGGCCCTGTTCCACATCATGGCGGTGCTGGACGACTGCAACCTCGCCCACCGCGCGGGCATGCAGGGGCTGCGCCATGGCCAGGATGCCGCGCGGCGCTTTCTCCAGGCCGGCGGCTGCGCGCATCCCGACGGCCTGTCCAGGGCGCAGGCCATTTGCGACGATTTCGTGGCGCGCCGCCTTTCACCAGGCGGCGCGGCTGACACCCTGGCGGCGGCCTGCTGGGTGCTGCGTGTCTGCGAGCGGCCATGAGCTTTGCACTGCTGTTTTCGGGCCAGGGTACGCAGCATCCCGCCATGCTTCCCTGGCTGGCGGACGATGCATGGACACAGGCAGTCTGCGAACAGCTGCAGGTTGCGCACTGGCGCGACAGGTTGGCGGATGCGCCGTGGGCCGAGTCCAACGCCGTGGCCCAGCCCCTGCTGGCAGGCCTGGCCATGGCCGCGTGGATGCAGCTGTCCCCGCAACTGCCCGCGCCTTCGGCCGTGGCGGGCTACAGCGTGGGGGAACTGCCCGCATTCGGTGCCGCGCGCGCGCTGGATGCCTGCGACATCGTTGCCCTGGCCGCGCGCCGCGCGGCGGCCATGGACCGCTGCGCGCAGCAAATGCCCGGCGGCGGGCTGCTTGCCGTCAGCGGCCTGCCGCCCGCACGCATGGCCGCCTTGCTGGAGACGATCGGGCTGGCCGTGGCCATACGCAACGGCCCAGAGAACCTCATCCTGGGCGGCTCCCATGCGGCGCTGGAGCAGGCGCAGGCGCTGGCAGTGCGCCAGGGCGCGCATGCCACCCGGCTGCGCGTGCAGGTGGCTTCCCACACCCCGTGGATGCGCCAGGCCGCCCAGGCCTTCGCACAGGACCTGGGCCAGGTGGCCGTGCACGCGCCCGCCGTGGCGCTTTTCAGCAACACGGCCCGGCGGGTGCGTGACGCCGCAGGTGCCCGTGCAGCCCTGTCCGAGCAGATAGCGGGCACGGTGCACTGGGACGACTGCATGGACAGCATTGCCGCACGCCAGGTGCGGTGCGTTCTGGAAATCGGCCCCGGCCAGGCGCTGGCACGCCTGTGGAACCAGCGCCATCCGGACATTCCGGCCCGCTCCTGCGACGACTTCCGCAGCGCGGCGGCCATTGCCGGCTGGATAGGCCGGCACTGCGGGGACTGACGCCCCGGGGCCTTGCGCCTGAGCCTTTGCGCCGGCTTCGTGACCCCCTTGATTTCTAGACCCAGGAGACAACCACCATGAGCCAAGACCTTGCACCGTCCTATCCCCCATCTGCAGAGCTGGCCCGCAATGCGCGCGTGAGCGGGCGCGCCGCCTACGACCGGCTCGTCGCAGAGGCGGACGCCGATCCCCAGGCGTTCTGGGGCCGGCTCGCGCGCGAGTTCGTCGCGTGGAAGCGCCCGTTCACGCGCGTGCTCGATGAAAGCCGCGCCCCGTTCTACGAATGGTTCAATGACGGCACGCTCAACGCCAGCTGGAACTGCCTGGAGCGCAACATCCAGCGGGGGCTGGGCGAGCGCACGGCCCTCATCTTCGAAGCCGATGACGGCGCGGTGACGCAGGTGACCTATGCGCAGCTTCTTGCCCGGGTCAATCGCCTGGCCAACGCCCTGCGCAGCCTGGGTGTCGGCAAGGGCGACCGCGTCGTCATCTACATGGCCATGTCGATTGCCGGCGTGGCCGCCATGCAGGCCTGTGCACGCATAGGTGCCATTCACTGCGTGGTGTTCGGCGGCTTCTCCGCCACGGCGCTGCGCGACCGCATTGCGGACACGGGGGCCTGCGCCGTCATCACGGCAGACCAGCAAGTGCGGGGAGGACGGCAATTGCCCCTCAAGAGCATCGTGGACGAGGCCCTGGCCCAGCCCGGCTGCGAGCAGGTCCGCCACGTGCTGGTGGCACGGCGCACGGGCGGCGCCATCGCCATGCACCAGCCCCGAGACCTGTGGCTTGAAGAAATCACTGCAGCCCAGAGCGATGTCTGCGAACCGGAATGGGTGCAGGCTGAGCATCCGCTGTTCCTGCTCTACACCTCGGGCTCTACCGGAACCCCCAAGGGCGTCCAGCACGCCACGGGAGGCTATCTGCTGCATGCCGCCGTGACCTGCGCCTGGACCTTTGACATGCAGCCCTGCGATGTCTTCTGGTGTACGGCGGACATCGGATGGGTGACCGGCCATACCTATATCGCCTACGGCCCGCTGGCGCTGGGCGCCACGCAGGTGGTGTTCGAGGGCGTGCCCACCTACCCGGACGCGGGACGCTTCTGGAAAATGATCGAGGCCCACGGGGTGACGGTCTTCTACACGGCGCCCACGGCCATTCGCTCGCTGATCAAGGCTGCCGACGCCGATGCGCAGGTGCACCCCGCGCGCTACGACCTGGGCAGCCTGCGCATCCTGGGGTCCGTGGGCGAGCCGATCAATCCCGCCGCCTGGCACTGGTACCACGAGCAGGTGGGCGGGGGCCGCTGCCCCATCGTCGATACGTTCTGGCAGACGGAGACGGGCGGGCACATGATCACGCCGCTGCCCGGAGCCACGGACCTGGTGCCCGGCTCCTGCACGCTGGCCTTCCCGGGCATTGCCGCCGCCGTGGTGGACGAGGCCGGCAACGAGCTGCCCTGGGGCGACAGCGGCATCCTGGTGATCAAGCGCCCCTGGCCCTCCATGATCAGGAACATCTGGGGCCATCCCGAGCGGTTTGTCGCCAGCTACTTTCCCGAAGAGTTCAAGGGCCGCTACTACCTGGCGGGAGACGGCGCGGTCCGCGATGCGCGCACCGGCTACTTCACCATCACCGGCCGCATCGACGATGTGCTCAACGTCAGCGGCCACCGCATGGGCACGATGGAGATCGAGTCCGCCCTGGTGGCCATGACCGACCTGGTGGCGGAGGCCGCCGTCGTGGGGCGGCCCGATGACACGACGGGAGAGGCCATATGCGCCTTCGTCGTCCTCAAGCGTTCGCGGCCCAGCGGCGCCGAGGCGGCCGACATCGCCCGGCTGCTGCGGGAGTGGGTGGCCAAGGAGATCGGGCCGATCGCCAAGCCCAGGGACATCCGGTTCGGCGACAACCTGCCCAAGACCCGCAGCGGCAAGATCATGCGGCGATTGCTGCGCAGCATTGCACGCGGCGAGCCCATCGTGCAGGACACCTCCACCCTGGAGAACCCGGCGATCCTGGAGCAGCTGTCACAGGCCTGCTGAAGGCCAGGCTGCAATCCACAAGCGATGCAGTCCTGTCAGGCCGCGAGGCCTGCAAGGCAGCCCGCCCGTTCAAGCTCCCAGATGTTGGAAAGCAGCTGCCGGGCACGTCCCTCGCCGGCAACGGGCGCGGCAAGCTCGATGAACTTGTCCTCCAGTTCCCCATCCGACAAAGGCAGCTCGGGATCGCCCTTGCGGTCCGGCTGGAACCAGCCATGGCGGCGGCCATCCCTGGTGACGATCTCCACGCGTGCCGATCTCTTGCCAGGGAAGGCCCGGTCGATTTGCGGGTCCACCGCAACCTGGACGCGCCCAAGCATTGCGCGAACGGCGGGATCGGCCAGGCGCTCCGGGGTGTACGCCGAAAGCCGCACGCTGCCATGGACCAGGGCCGTGGCCACCACGAAACGAAGACTGAAGCGGGCTTCGTTTTCCGTCGCAGGATCGGTGTAGCAGGCGATATCCAGGGCCGGGCCATAGGTGGCCACGGCCACGCTGCAGATGTCGTCCGCCCGCAAGGCATGCTGGCTGCGCAAGGCCAGCGCGGCGTCGATGGCGGCGAACGTATGGCCGCAGCCGACGTGGTTCTTGAAGGTGAGCCGGGTGATGTGGAAGTCGCTGCCCAGCGTCGCACCGATGTCTGACCAGTCGGGTCCGTCGCTGACTGCGCGGCCCAGGCCCAGTTCTCCATCCAGCACGTCCAGCGATCCCGTCACCCCCTGGTGCGCAAGCTGCGCGGCCAGCAGGCCGGCCTCCGCTGCGCGCCCGGCATGCAGGGGCTTGGACATCGAATCCATGCGAAATGCCTGCTGCAACCCGGCAGAGAAGGTGGCCGCCGTGGCCAGTGCATGGGCGAATTGCCCTGCATCCAGCCGCAGCGCATACCCTGCGGCTGCCGCTGCCCCGAAGACGCCCACGGTGCCGGTGTTGTGCCAGAAGCGGTAGTGGGCCCGGCCCAGGGTCACGCCGATGCGGGTGGAAACCTCATAGCCCAGCACCACGGCACGCAGGAAGTCCAGGCCACTGGCCCCTGCCTGCTGGCTTGCCGCCAGCGCCGCCGCAATGGTTGCGGCCCCGGGGTGGTACATGGCATCGCGGAAGCTGTCGTCCACCTCGGCGGCATGGGCCGCCGAACCGTTGAACAGTGCCGCCGCCCGCGCCGTGGCCATGCGGCCGTTTCCAAGCCGGCAGGAGCCGCTGTCCAGGTCCTCGGCAAGCACCTGCTCCAACTGTGCAAGAGGGGCCGCGCCCAGCCCCGGGAACAAAGCGGCATACCAGTCGATCACGGCACGCTTGGCATGGTGGATGACGGCTTCGGGAAGCTCGGTACGGTGGTATCGAGCGGCAAACTGCCCGAACACTTCGGTCGCATGCATGTGTGGTTTCCTTGGATTGGCCCTCAATGAGGCCGTCTTTTTCTGGAAGAAATGTGCAGTACCTGGCACCCTCAGACCAGAACCAGCACACCATCGGCAGCGCACACGCCCTGGCCCTGCGGCAGCACGAACACCGGGTTGATCTCCGCTTCGATCACGCGGTCGCCCAGCTGGGCGGCCATTGCAGAGAACGCGACGATGGCATGGGCCAGCGCATCGACATCGGCCCTGGGCCGGCCGCGAAAGCCGTCCAGCAGCGGCCAGGTCTTGAGCTCCCTGGCCATCTCCAGGGCGTCAGACAGGCTCAGCACACCCAGCTGAGAGCCGTCGTCCGGCAGCAACCGCAGCGTGGTGTCCTGGAACAGCTCGGCCGTCACGCCTCCCATGCCCAGCATCACGGCGGTGCCCAGCGCATCCTTGTGCAGGCCAAGAATCAGCTCGGTGCCACCGGCCACCATCTGCTGCACCAGGAACCGGTCCGGGCGCACGCCCGCCCTGGCCTGCACGTCGTCCACCATCGCACCCAACCGGGCACCTATGGTTTGCGCAGTCAGGCCGACGGCGACACCGCCCACATCGCTCTTGTGCGTGATCCGGGACGAAAGGATCTTGAGCACCACCCGGCCGCCCAGTTCGCGCGCTGCGGCTTCGGCCTCTTCGGCATTGCGCACCACACGCTCGGCCGCGCACGGCACGCCGAAACGGCGGAAAACGGCCTTGGCCTGCGCTTCATCGAGGCAGCCACCGGGCAGATCCGGTTCCTGCAGGGTGTCCTTGCCGACGACTTGCTCGGAAAGCGCACCCTGGAAGCCGTTGACGCGCAGCATGCCCGCCAGCGCGGCCGTGCAGCTTTCCGCCGCAGCGAAGGCCGGCACGCCGCGTTGCGTGAGCAGCGCGCCGATTTCCGGCGCATGCGGGCTGACGTAGGCCAGCACCGGCTTGTCGGAGTGGGGCAGGCAGTCCTGGATGGCACCGGCCAGCAGCTCGGGCATGGCCAGGCTGGAGGAGCCGACGATGATCACCAGCGCGTCGTAGCTGGGGCTTGCCAGCAAGGCATGGATGGCGCCGCGCAGCAGGTCGGGACGCAGGCCCGCCAGGGTCACGTCGATGGGGTTGCGGTCCAGCACGGCCTCGCTGCCGGTCTGCAGCGCGCGCAGTGCGTCGGCGGTCGCCTGGTCAGGGGCCGGCGTGTCGAATCCGGCCACTCCCAGATCGTCCGACACCAGGGTGCCCGCACCGCCGGTGGACGTCAGGATGGCGATGCGCCTGCCGCGCAGCCTGCGGCCCGTGGCCAGCGCAGCGGGCACGTCCAGCAGGTCGGCAAAGCTTTGCGCACGGATCACGCCGACCTGCCGGAACAGCGCGTCGTACATGCGATCCGCACCGGCCATGGCGCCGGTGTGCGATACGGCGGCCTTGGCGCCGGCCTCGGAGCGGCCGATCTTGAAGGCCACCACGGGCTTGCCGGCACGCGCGGCCTTCAGGCAGGCGGCACGGAACCTGGCGGGATGGCGCACCGTCTCCACATACAGCGCGATCACCTTGGTGGCCGGGTCATCGGCCAGGTGGTCTATGAAGTCGGCCAGTTCCAGATCCACTTCGTTGCTGGTGGAGATGAGCTTGGACAGGCCGATGCCACGCGCGGCGGCGCGCGACAGCAGCGAGCCCAGGATGCCGCCGCTTTGCGAAACGACACCGATGCCTCCGACGGGGAACTCGTCCATCTCCAGCGCGCCCGAGGGCGACAGCACGATCCGGTCGGTCAGGTTGACCAGCCCGATGGTGTTGGGCCCCAGCAGGCGCATGCTGCCGGCCGCCTCGACCAATTGCCGCTGGCGCAGTGCGCCCTCCTCGCCCGTTTCCGTATAGCCGCTGGCCAGCACGATGGCTGCCGCGCAGCCCAGCGCCGACAGCTCTCTGACGGCCTGATGCGCACGCTCGGCGCCCAGCAGCACGACGGCCACATCAGGCACTTCAGGCAGCGAGGCCACATCGGGATAGCAGGGTAGATCGCCGATGCGCTCCACGCGCGGATTGACGGGAAGAATGCGGCCGGCAAACCCGTGCTTTTGCAGGTAAGCCACCGGGCGGCCCGTGGTTTTCTTCAGGTCGGCAGAGGCGCCTATGACGGCGACACTGCGCGGCGACAGCAGCTTGGCAATGGCTTCGCTCATGGCATCACTCCTTGCCGGCCGTCTTGGCCAGGAAGGCCTCCACCGATGCGCGGTGTTCACTGCTGGTGTAGCAGATGCCCTGGGCCTGGCTGCCCTGGGCGAAGACATCGTGCGAAGACAGCTCGAAGCTCTGGTTCAGGATGGTCTTGGTCAATGCCAGCGCGGTGGCAGAAGCCGAGGACAGCTCGCGCGCCCAGGCCTGGGCGTCTGCCACCAAGGTCTCGGCACTGGCCTGGCGGTCCACGATGCCCAGGGCCAGGGCTTCCGGCAGCTTGACCTGGCGGCCCGTGAAGATCAGCTCCTTGGCCTTGGCCAGGCCCACACGGCGCGGCAGGAAGTACATGCCGCCGCCGTCCGGGATGATGCCGCGCAGCACATAGCTCCACGCGAAGCTGGCCCATTCGCTGGCGATCACGAAGTCGCAGGCCAGCGCCGTGTCTGCCCCCAGGCCCGAAGCCGCGCCGTTGACGGCGGCGATCACGGGCTTGGGCATGGTGTGCAGCAGGGCCTGGACATGGTGCACGCGCTGCTGGCGCTGCCAGCCGTTGAAGCCCACCTCGCCCGCGGGAGCATTCATGCGCCTTTGCATTCCGGCAATGTCCCCGCCTGCGCAAAATCCCTTGCCCGCGCCTGTCAGCACCAGGGCCTTGATGGCCTTGTCTGCCGCCACGCGCTCCAGGGCATTGATGAACTCGGTGCGCATGTCGTCACTCATGGCGTTGCGCTTGTCGGGGCGGTTCAGGGTCACGGTCGCCACCGCATCGGCGACATTCAGTTGGATCAGTTCGTAGTTCATGGCGTGCTTTGAAAGCGATCGCAGGCCGTGCGATCAATCGGGATGGATGTTGTTTTGCTTGACGATCTGCGCCCAGCGCCTTTCCTCGGCCTGCACATAGGTGTCCAGTTCCGCCGCAGGTCCGGCATTGACCATCAGGCCCTCGTGCTCCAGCTTGCGAACGAACTCCGGCGAGCGGGCCGCCTTGCGGGCTGCGGCGTTCAGGCGGTCGATCACGGCGGCAGGTGTGGCTGCCGGCGCGTACAGGCCGTACCAGCTCTCGACGCGGTAGCCCGGGACGGTGACGGCGATGGGTGGCACGTTCTTGAAGGCCGCAGACGGCTCGGCCGTGGTGACCCCCAGCACACGCAGCTTGCCGTTGTCGATGAAGGTGGATACCGCAGCCGCCGTGGCAAACATCATGTCCACCTGCCCGCCCATGAGATCGGTGAGCGCCGGGCCTGCGCCGCGGTAGGGCACATGGGTGAGCCTGACCTTGGCAAGGTTGGCAAACAGCTCACCCGCCAGATGCGCCGAAGTCCCGGCGCCCTGCGAGGCATAGGTCAGCTTGTCGGGACTGGCCTTGGCGGCGGCCATCACGTCCGCCACCGTCTTGTACGGGCTGGCGGCGGGCACCACCAGCACGTTGGGGCCGCGGCCGATCAGGATCACCGGAGCAAAGGCCTTGTTGCTCCCGTACGGCAGCTTGGCCTGCAACGCCGGATTGACGGCGTGCGCGAACGAAGCCACGACCACGGAGTAACCGTCCGGCGCACTCTTGGCAACGTTGTCGGTGCCGATGATCGTGCCGGCACCGGGCTTGTTGTCCACGATGACGGGCTGGCCCAGGTCCTTGGCCATCTCGGCCCCCAGCGTGCGGGCGATCAGGTCCGTTCCACCGCCTGGCGCAAAGGGCACGACGAGGCGCACGGGCTTTTCAGGGAAGGCTGCAGATGCTGCGCTGCAGACAGTCGCGAGCACGGCAATGAACGCAATGGCCCTTGCACAACGGCGGGCGGCGAAACTGGGCATGGTGTGTCTCCTGGTTCTATGGACAGAGGTCCGGTCACTGCGCCAGCGTTGCGATGACGCTGGCGACTGGCTTGTGAAAGCTTAGGGAAACGCACCGCGCTTGTGACCCCCCATATTCCAACCAGTGAAATTCCAAAGCGGGCGCGCCAGAGCCTGCGGCTGCATTTCCCTTGCATTCGGTGGAATACTTGGCTTCCATCAGGCGCCCGTACCCGGGCAGGAAGAACACAGCTTTCGACACCGGGGCAAGCGCGTCCTCCCACCAGCGGCAGCAGCATGACGAACAGGCGATCCCCCATCCTCCATGACAAGCCGGGACAGTCCCCGAGCAACCGCTCCCTGGAAAGAGGCGTCGAAATACTCCGTGCGTTCAGGCCCGGCTCGGAACTGCTGGGCAACAGCGACCTGGCGGAACGCACCGGCCTGTCCAAGGCCACGGTCACCCGGCTGACGCAGACCCTGGTGGGCTGCGGCATGCTGCAGGCCGACCACCCAAGCCGGGCCTTTCGCCTGGCCCCGGCGGTCCTGAGCCTGGCGCACGCCATGCGCACGGGCTCGACGGTGCTGTCGATTGCGGCGCCCCTGATGCGCACCCTCGCCGAGACACGCAGGATCAACGTGGGCCTGGCATGTCCCGACCGGGACGAGATGGTCTACCTGGAATCCATCCGCTACAACCGCCGGATCGTGCTCAGGCATGTGGTCTCGGGCCAGCGCGTTCCCATGGAACTGACGTCGCTGGGGCGCGCCTACCTGGCGGCGGCGCCATCGGCCAGGCGCAAGGCCTTGCTCGACAGCTTCAGGCTCAAGAGGGGCGCCCAATGGCCTGCGCTGGAGCAGCAGATCCAGGCGGCGATCAAGTCCGTGAAAAGCCAAGGCTTCTGCGCCGCATCGTGGCAGCCGGAAGTGGTTGCGCTGGCCACGCCGCTGGTGACACCCGATGCCATCTATGTCCTGAACTGCAGCGTCTCCACCACGGAGCCTTTGCCGGCCATCGTGCAGGAGCTGTACCCGGCCTTGCTGCAACTGGGCCGGCAGATTGAAAGCCTGCTGGAAAAACTGTAATGCTCTCCCAGCAGTATGCGCCCACCGCTGGCAAGCAGGGTTTCCAAAAATCGCTCAGACTAGGCACAAACGACTTTTGGCACTCCAAAAATGAGTGCAACCGTCTGAAAAACCCACGGAACTTTGGCTTTAGCACTCGGTCATAACGAGTGCTAATATGAAGGAATGGAAGAAAGGAACTCTGCAATGACAAACGCCTCCGGCTCCATTGCGACCACCTTGGCACCCGCTAACCCCTGGGCCCTGGTGCCGCCTCTGGGCAATTTGGATGCCTACATTTCCGCGGTCAACCGCCTGCCCATGCTCACCCTTGAGGAAGAGCAGGACTACGCCCGCAAGCTCAAAGAACACAGCGATCTGGACGCCGCAGGGCGTCTGGTGATGTCCCACCTGCGCCTGGTGGTGTCCATCTCGCGCCAGTACCTGGGCTACGGCCTGCCGCACGGCGACCTGATCCAGGAAGGCAACGTGGGCCTGATGAAGGCCGTCAAGCGCTTCGACCCCGATCAGAACGTGCGCCTGGTGAGCTACGCCATGCACTGGATCAAGGCCGAGATCCACGAGTACATCCTGAAGAACTGGCGCATGGTCAAGGTCGCCACGACCAAGGCCCAGCGCAAGCTGTTCTTCAACCTGCGTTCCATGAAGCAGGGCCTGAAGTCCGACGCCGCCATGGCCGAGGACGGCGCCATGCTGCGTGACACGCTGACCTCGGGCGAGATCGACGCCGTGGCCGAGAAGCTCAACGTCAAGCGCGAAGAAGTCATGGAGATGGAAACGCGCCTGGCCGGTGGCGACGTGCTGCTGGACCCCTCGCCCAGCGACGATGGCGAGCAGGCCTTCGGCCCCATCGCCTACCTGGCCGATGGAGCACACGAACCCACGGCCATGATCGAGTCGCGCCAGCGTGACCACCTGGCCACCGACGGCATTGCCATGGCGCTGGATTCGCTGGATGACCGCAGCCGCCGCATCGTCGAGGAGCGCTGGCTCAAGGTCAACGACGACGGCTCGGGCGGCATGACGCTGCATGAGCTGGCCGCCGTGTACGGTGTCAGCGCCGAGCGCATCCGCCAGATCGAGGTGGCTGCCATGAAGAAGATGAAGAAGGCCCTGGCCGAGTTCGCCTGACGGCCTGACGGCCTGGGCTGACAGGCCGCTTCACGACAAACCCGGATAATCTCCGGGTTTTTTATTGCCCGCAGCCTTTGCGGCCCCCACGAACCCCATGCCCGCCAGCGCCATCTCGCCACTACGCCGCCTCTTCGCCAATGCCTTGGCCACCGCCCTGGCTTCGGCCCTGCTGCCTTGCGCTGCCGTGGCGGGCGACAACTGGCCCAGCAAGCCGCTGCACCTGATCGTCGGCTTTCCCGCAGGATCTTCCCCGGACCTCACGGCGCGCGCACTGGCCGAGCCGCTGGAAAAGCGCCTGGGCCAGCCCGTCATCGTCGAGAACAAGGTGGGCGCCGGCGGCAACATCGCAGGCGAGCAGGTGGCCCGTGCGCGCGACGGCCATACCTTCAGCGTGATGATCAACGGCAACCTGACGATTGCCCGCCTGCTCAACCCCGCCGTGCGCTACGACCCTGTGAAGGATCTGCAGCCCGTCAGCCTGATCGGCGTGGCGCCCCTGGTGCTGGTGGCTCCGGCCGGCGCGCCCGAGGGCCGGGCCTTCCTGGAAGCCGCTGCCCAGGCCGGCAGCCGCTGGAGCTACGGCTCCCCTGGCGTGGGCACGGTGGGCCACCTGGGCATGGAGCTGCTCAAGAGCCGCTCCGCGCTCAGGCCCGAACACATTCCCTACCCCGGCTATCCGCAGGTGTTCAACGCCATCCAGGGCGGCGACCTGCAGCTGTCCATGCTGCCGCCCGCACTGGCCATGGCCCAGGTGCAGGCCGGCAAGCTGCGCGGCGTGGCCGTGACCTCGGCCGCGCGCAGCCCGCTGGCGCCGGGACTGCCCAGCCTCAAGGAGCTGGGCGTGGGGGATTTCGATCTGGAGATCTGGAACGCCGTGGCCGCGCCCAAGGCCATGCCCGCCGCCCATGTGCAGAAGCTGGCCGAAGCGGTCAGCGAGATCGTGCGCTCGCCCGAGATGCGTGCACGCCTGGCCGCCCAGGGCTGGCAGGCTGTCGGCAGCTCGCCCGAGGGCCTGGCCCTGCGCATACGCCAGGATGTGACGGCACTGGGCCGCATCATCCGCGAACAGGGAATCCACGCGCAATGACGTGCTCGATCACACTGCCATGACCGCTGCCCAAGCCTTCACCGAACTCAACGCCTGGCAGGTCATGGCCTGGGGCCTGCTCTTCTTCGGCGTGCTGTACACGGCCGGCGGCTGGGGCATGACGGCGCTCACGCGCTGGCTGCAGCGGCGCGGCGTGGGCCGCGTGCTGGACACGCGCCCGCTCAAGCCCGACCAGTTGCGCCGCGAATGGCGCCAGTCGCTGCATTCGGTGCTGATCTTCGGCATCGGCATGATCGTGCCCTGGGGCCTTCTGCAATTGGGGTGGGCGCGGCTGGAGCCCGATGCAGGCCCCTGGCGCATTGCCATCGAAATCGTGGTGCTGCTGATCTGGAACGATGTGCATTTCTGGATCAACCACCGCCTGCTGCATACGCGGCTGCTGGGGCGCTTTCATGGTGACCACCACCGCTCCATCGTCACCACGCCGTGGTCCACCTACAGCTTTCATCCCATCGAGGCGCTGATGCTGGGCAACGTCATCCTGCTGCCCATGGTGGTGCATGACTTCAGCTTCTGGTCGCTGGCCTCGGTGCCGGTGCTCAGCCTGCTGCTGAACGTCATAGGCCACTCCAACTACGACTTCTTTCCCGGGGTGTCCGACACGCATGCGCTGGCCGCCAGCCGGCGCCACCATCTGCACCATGCCCGGCCCAATGGCAACTACGGCTTTGCGCTGGCCTTCATGGACCGGCTGATGCGCACGCGCGTGGCACTGCCCGCCACGGCCCGGCCCAGGACGGAATGAGCCGACCGCCTGCTCGCCACGTCCAGCCCCGGCTGCCCCGGCTGCCCCGGCTGCGCCACTGGCGCGACCTGCAGTCGCTGGCCTATCTGGTGGCACTGCCGCTGATCGTGTGGTGGCAGTGGCAGCATGGCTGGAACCTGTGGCTCTACGGGATCGAGCTGTTCCTCACGCTGGGCGTGGGCGTCATCCACCACAACCACACGCATTTGCGCATGTGGCGCGGGCGCTGGGCCAACCGCTTCACCGACTACTGGCTGACCCTGCTGCAGGGCCACCCGACCTTTGTGTTCTGGCCCGCCCATGTGGCCAACCACCACCGCTTCCGCCACGGCCCGCGCGACATGGCACGCACCTACCGCTTCGGCGGCGACCACAACCATCTGCTGGGCTACCTGCTCCACCCGCTGCAGGCCGGCTGGGTGCTGTACCCGCTGTTTCTGCGCTGGCTGGGCCAGCTGCGGCGGCATTGGCCCGGCGCCTTTCGCTACTGCATGGGCCAGTACCTGCTGTGGCTGGGCAGCTGGGCACTGCTGCTGTCGCTGGATTGGCAAAAGGCCTTGCTGCTGGTGATCGTTCCCCAGTTGCATGGCCTGCACTGGCTGCTGGCCACCAACTACCTGCAGCACGCCCATGCCGATGGCCGGCCGCTGACGCGCGGCCAGCGGATGGACAGCGCCACGCCACTGAACTACGCGCGCAATTTCGAGGGCTGGGTCAATCCGCTGCTGTTCAACATCGGCCTGCACACGGCCCACCACGAGCGGCCCCAGGCCCACTGGTCCGAGCTCACGCGCCTGCACAGCGAACACTACCGCCAGCGCGTGGCCCCTGCGCTCAACGAAGGCGGACTGCTACCCTACATGGCCCGCGTCTTCGTGCTCGGCACGGTCTGGCCGCCGGCGCGCACGCGTGCGCAAATGCCTCCCGGAACATACGACTGATACGACCCTGAACCCATGCCCGTCGCCTATTCCAACGTCTATCTGCATGCCGCAGGCATGTTCCTGCCCGGTGAACCCGTGGACAACGCAGGCATGGATGCCTACGTGGCGCCGCTCAACCGCCTGTCCGAGCGCCTCAAGCGCCGCATCCTGGCCGAGAACGGCATTGTCCAGCGCCACTACGCCATAGACGCCGAAGGCCGCACCGTCCACAGCAACACGGCCATGGCCGCCCAGGCCATCCATGACTGCCTGGCGCAGGCCGGGCGTGCGCTGGGCGATGTCGGCTTCCTGGCCAGCGGCTCGTCGGGCGGCGATGCGCTCATGCCCGGCTTTGCCAACATGATCCAGGGCGAGATGGCCGCGCCGCCCATGGAGACCCTGTCCGTGCACGGCGTCTGCGCCGCCAGCGTGGGCGCGCTGCAGGCAGCGGCCCAGGCCGTGGACCGCGCGCCCGACTCGCTGGCCCTGGCCGTGGCCAGTGAAATGCCCTCGCGCCTGTTCAAGCGCTCGCGCTTCGCGGCCCAGGGATACAACACGGACTTCGACGCCCACTTCCTGCGCTGGATGCTGTCCGATGGCGCAGGCGCCGTGCTGCTGGGCGGCCCGCAGGCCCTGCCCCAGGCGCCCGGCCTGCGCCTGAAGCTGCGCTGGACGCACCTGCGCAGCTTTGCGGGCGACTACCCGGTCTGCATGCAGCTGGGCCTGACGCCCGACCGCGCCACCAGCCACCTGGACTTTGCCGCCTGGGGCGATGCCGAGGCCGCAGGCGCGCTGTCGCTGCGCCAGGACATCCGCCTGCTGCCGCACCTGTTCGATGTCTGCATCCACGAATACGCCCACCTGGCGCACACGGGCTGGGTGCCCGAGCGCGGCATCGACCATTTCCTTTGCCACTACTCGTCCGAGCGCTTCATCCCCGTGGTCGATGAGCTGCTGGGCAAGGCCCAGCTCGGCATCCCGCGCGAGCGCTGGTGGAGCAACCTGGCCTGGCGCGGCAACACGGGCGCGGCCTCCATCTTCGTGATGCTGTCCGAGTTCCTGCGCACGGAATCGGCACGCCTGAAGCACGGCGACACCGTGCTGTGCTTCATTCCCGAATCGGGCCGCTTCACGGCCGGCTACATGCTGCTGGAAGTGGAAGATGCGGCCCAGGCTCCCACCGCCACCCCGGCCACGGCCGCAGCACGCAGTGCCACCGCCGAAGCTTCCGCTGCCCCGGACCTGCTGCCCGATGTCTCCACCATCGCCCCGCCCCACGACCCGAACCAGGCCCCGGCCACGCTGGCGCCGCTGCTGACCGAACTGGCCAGCCTCTGGCAGGACTACCGCTCGCGCGTGTGGCGCACGCCGCTGCTGCAGCGCATACGCACAGGCAGGCTGCAGACGGCGGACTACGTGCGCTGGATGAGCCACTGGGTTCCCCAGGTGCGCGAGGGCAGCCTGTGGATGCGCGAGGGCGCGGCCTCGCTGACCGGCGAGCACGCGGCGCTGGCTGCGCTGATCGACGTGCATGCGGGCGAGGAGCAGAACGACTTCCGCATCCTGCACGAGGACTACCTCAAGGCCGGCGGCACCGAGACCGACCTCACCCGCCTGCGCCGCAACCCCGGCGGCGAGGCGCTCAACGCCTATCTGCACGGCCTGGCCGCCACGCCCAATCCGGTCGGCCTGCTGGGCGCCATCTACATCATCGAAGGCACGGGCCAGCGCATCGTACCCAGCCTGCTGCCGCTGCTGCGCGCCAGCCTGCCGCTGCCGCCCGATGCCTTCCGCTTCCTGGAATACCACGGCGCCAACGACGAACACCACCTGGAGCGCTGGCTCATGGCCGTGCAGATGGTGATGGCGCTGGACGGCACAGACGGCAGCGGGGGCACGGCGGCGCAGGCCATCGTGCGCACCGCGCGCCACACGGCGGCGCTGTACCTGATGCAGTTCGAGCATGTCCTGCCCGAGGAGCACTGATGCAACCACCAGACTTCATCGAACCGCCCCACGACGAGCGCGACCCCAGCCCCTGGCGCGCGCTGTACCTGGACCAGAGCACGCCGCTGCCCGACGACGTCAAGGCCGCCTGGCTGCGTGACTGCAGCAGCGGCTCGCGCCAGTACCTGCTGCCCTTCCTGCGGCCGCTGGCACGCACCAGCATCGTGCTCATCCAGATTCTCAAGGTGCTGCTGCCGCGCAACTGGGCGCACTCCAGGCTGCTGCACCGGCTGCTGGCCTTCAGCATGAACCGCTTCGTCTCGCCCGAGGCCAACTGGCTCATCCTGCGCCATTTCCACCTGGGCTCGCAGATCCTGGCCTTTGTCGCGGCCAACGCGCCCACGCCCGTGTCCACCACACCGCTGGAGCCGGACAGCATCGACGACATCAAGGACGACCTGTTCCTCAGGCACGACCTGAACCTGTTCAACTTCGTCATCCGCCTGAACAACGCGCTGCGCGCAGCAGGCCAGGAACTGCAGCCCGTGGCCGAGCCCGACTTCGCCATGCTGCGCAACCCGCCCCTGCGCCTTGAGGACATGCCGCGCGGCCGCCTGAACCTGCTGGACCTGCAAAGCGCCATCGAGGTCTACACGCCCGTCTACCAGCTGCTGCTGACCGACAACGACTTCTGGCGCGCCAGCAACTCGCTGCAGCTGGACGAGACCGTGGCCATCTATGCGGCCAAGATCCTCGCCTCGCCCGAGCACCTGGTCATGCTCAACAACAAGCACCCGCTGGTGCCGCTGTCAACCCTGCGGGCCGGCCACCGCCTGGTGCTGCACGGCCTGTCCACCGAAATGCTGCACTGCCTGCTGATGAAGGTCGCCAGCGGCGACATCCCGCTGCCCGCCCGCGAGTTGGCACGCATGCGCGAGGCGGCCCGCGCCCACGGCAGTGGCAGCAGTGACAGCAGCGGCAGCGCCAACAACGCCGACAGCACCGCAGCCGTCTGACCCAGGTCAAGAAACAGCGGCAGATGGCCGCCATCCCGCGCGAAACGCGTTACATCGCGTTGCATTCAACGGCATAGCCCGCTAGCCTGCACGGCTTCTCCCGGGGCGCGCCGCCCGGGTCCACTGCCGGTGCCCTGGGTGGCTGTCTGCCCGCCCAGGCAGCGGCGCATCCTAGCCTGCGTGCCCCATGCCATCGTCGTCCTCCACGCCTTCAGCGGTTCGCTGCAGCGAATGCATGCGTTCGTCCCATTGCCTGCTGGGCCAATTGCCCGAGCCCGCATTCCAGCAATGGCTGCCGCATATCCGCGAACGCGGCTTGGCCAAGGGCCAGAAGCTCCAGGCACAGGGCAGCGTCGCCCATGAATTCCAGGTGATCAAGATCGGCTTCGTCCTGGCCATCCGCCGTGGCGGCGACGGCGTGCAGCGGCCCGTGGCGCTGTTCGGCAACGGCCATGCGCTGGGCAGCCCGGGCTGGCTGCAGCAGCCCTCGGCCATGCACTTCGAGGCACTGGGCCCGGGGCGCATCTGCTGCGTGGACATCGCCACCATCACGCGCCGCGGCCTGGTCGATGCCGCCTTCGTGCGCGCGCTGGCCGCCAGCTACACCTGCAACAACGCCCT
Source organism: Delftia sp. JD2 (assembly GCF_001682645.1). Lineage (NCBI taxonomy): Bacteria > Pseudomonadati > Pseudomonadota > Betaproteobacteria > Burkholderiales > Comamonadaceae > Delftia > Delftia sp. JD2. The sequence goes on along the minus strand of NZ_LFJT01000019.1, from coordinate 86,128 downwards.
GCTGGCGGAATGGGCCCACATCGTCCGCATCCCCGGCGTGCTGCGCCAGCTGGCCGCCACCCTGATGCAACTGGCCGCGCTGCAGTCAAGCCTGCTCGTGCGCCTGCCCAGCCAGGGCGCACTGGCCGCCCTGCTGGCCACCACGCGCGAAACCATCGCGCGCAGCCTTGTGCGCCTGGTGCAACTTGGCGCGCTGGAGCGGCCGGATCGATGGCATTGCGTGCTGCAGCCTGCGGTGTTGTTGAGGATCAGTGGGGGTGGGGTGAGGGAGGTGGGGTGCGAGGGGCGTGGCGGTTGATCGGGCGGACCGGAAGGCTTGCCGACCTGTTGCAACATCAAGCGCCAGGTTTGGCAGAACCGTCGCCCTGCTCACCATCGCTGCCTTCCCATCGCAACAGTCCGCAGTTTGATGCTCAAGCGCCTCTTGCCTCTTCCTCCTGCTGCGCCAGCAAGGTCGCCACGGGCTTGTGAATCAGCGCGGGAATCTGCTCGGCCGGCATGGCGCGGGCGAAGAGCCAGCCCTGGTAGGCGTCGCAGTCCAGGATGCGCAGCAGGCGCAGTTGCTCGGCTGTTTCTACGCCTTCGGCGACCACCTGCAGGCCCAGGGTGCGGGCCAGCGCGATCACGGCCTTGACGATCTTGGCGTCGGCCGGGCTGTCGAGCATGGGGCCGATGAAGGTGCGGTCTATCTTCACGCGCGAGACGGGCAGATCGCGCAGGTGGGCCAGCGAGGAGTAGCCGGTGCCGAAATCGTCCAGCACCACGCAGACGCCGGCCGCCAGCAGGCTGCCCAGCAGCTCGCGCGCCTGCAGAGGGTCGGTCATGGCGGCGGACTCGGTGACCTCCAGCTCCAGCAGGTGCGGCGGCACGCCATGCCGGGCCAGGCTGGCCATGAGGCGCTGCTGCAGGTCGGCCTGGCGCAGTTGCTGGGCCGAGAGGTTGACCGCCACGCGCAGCGGCATGCCTGCGCGCAGCCAGTCGCCGGCCTGGCGGCAGGCAGCATCGATCACCCACTCCCCCAGAGCCAGGATCAGGCCCGTGGATTCGGCCACGGGCACGAAGCGTTCGGGCGAGACCCAGCCCATCTGCTCGTCGTTCCAGCGCAGCAGGGCTTCCACGCCCTGGACCTGGCCGCCCAGCACCTGCACCTGGGGCTGGAAGTGCAGGCTCAGCAGACCCCGGTCCAGGGCACGCTTGAGGCGTTCGTGCAGCAGCACTTTCTCGGCCATGGCCTCGCCCATGGCGCTGGCATAGCGCGCATAGGAGGAGCGGCTGCGCTGCTTGGCGTCGTACATGGCCATATCGGCATAGCGCATGAGGGTGGCCGCATCGCCCGCGTCCTGCGGATAGAAGGCTGCGCCCACGCTGGCACCGAAGTTCAGCGCGTAGTGGCCTATGGTGCAGGGCCGGCACAGCTCGTGCAGCAGCGCGTCGATGCGCTGGCGCAGATCGGGCTCGTTGCAGGGCTGCAGCAGGGCGGTGAACTCGTCACCGCCCATGCGCGCCAGCGTGGCCGAGCCGCCCAGCGCGACCTGCAGGCGGCGCGCCACCTCCTTGAGGACCTGGTCGCCCACGTCGTGGCCATAACCGTCGTTGATGGCCTTGAAGTTGTCGAGGTCGAGCAGCAGCAGCGCAAAGGACGCGGGGCCGGCGCCCGATTCAGACTGCGCCTGCGCCTGCGAGATCGCCTGTTCCACCTGCAGCCCGAACTGCCAGCGGTTGAGCAGGCCCGTCAGGGTGTCGTGGGTGGCGTGGTAGTGCATGCAGGCTTCCATCTGGCGCAGCTGCGACAGGTCGCGCACGAAGGCCACGGCCACGCCGCTGCCGTGCGGCGAGTGGCCCAGGGCGATGTCCACCGACAGGCGCTTGCCGTCCTTGCGCAGCAGCCACAGATCCCGCCCCTGGCCCATGGGCCGGCGCGCGGGCTGGGCGAAGTAGGACTGCAGTTGCGGCCCGTGGGCCGCCTGCGCCTCGGCCGGCAGCAGCATGTGCAGCGAGTGGCCCAGCAATTCGGCGGCGCCATAGCCGCTCATGGCCTGCATGGCGGGATTGGCCAGCAGGATGCGGCCGCTGCGGTCCACAAGCAAGATACCGTCGGGCGCGGCCTCCATGGCCACGCGCTTGAGGTCTTCGTCCAGCGCCTCGCCCGGTGCGGCGGGATCGCCGGCAACCATGCTCCAGCCCGCCGCCATCATGCGGACGCCCCGCTGCCGTGAAAGACCGATGCCGCAGCCTCCAGCGCCTGCGCCTGTCCGGCCAGCAGCTGTGCGTGCCCGATGGTGTCGCGCGCCAGGGCGGCATTGTGCTGGGTCATCTGTTCGAGCTGCTGCACGGCGGCCTGCACCTGCTGCACGCCGCCGGCCTGGGCCTGGCTGGCGGCCTGCATGCCTTCGGCCAGCACCAGTTGCTCGCGCATATCGGCCTGCACGGCCAGCATGGCCTCGCCCACTTCACGCGCCATGGCGCAGCTTTGCGCCACCTGCTGCTGCGATGCCTCGATCAACGCCTTGATCTGGCGCGCGGCGTGGGCGCTGCGCTGGGACAGGCCGCGCACCTCGTCGGCCACCACGGCAAAGCCCTTGCCGTGTTCCCCCGCGCGTGCCGCCTCCACGGCGGCGTTGAGCGCCAGCAGGTTGGTCTGGAAGGCGATGCCGTCGATGAGCGAGCTGATCTGCCCCACCTGGTCGCTGGTCTGGGCAACGCCGCGCATGCCCTGGTCCAGTTGCACGACCATGCGGCTGCTCTGGCCTGCCATGTCCACGCCGTGCCGCGCGCGGGCGGCGGCCTCGCCGGCCTGGGCGCTGCTGCGCTCGATGGCGCTGGCCAGGGCCTGCATGGCCTGGGCCGATTGCTCCAGGCTCGCGGCCGCGGCTTCGGTGCGGTCGCTCAGTTCGGTGCTGCCCTGCTGCACGGCCAGCGCGCAGCGGCGCACCTGGTCGCTCTTGCCCTGGATGTCGCCGACCAGGGAGACCAGGTTGAGTCCGGTCTGCCGCACGGCGCTGCCGATGGCACCGATCTCGTCCGTGCGCTGCAGGAACCGTGCATCGGTCTGCTGCCCGCTGGCCACGGCCTGGGCCTGGCCGCGCAGCGCCGCCAGGGGCATGAGCAGCCGGCGGCGCAGCCACTGCCCGGACGCCGCACAGGCCAGGCTCCAGATCAGCCAGGCCGGCCAGACCTGGGCCAGCGGCACGGCCGATGCCTGCAGCGCGGGTGACCACAGCCCGGCCGACCCCAGCAGCCACAGGCCGGCCACCACGGCCTGCACGCGCCAGGCCAGTGGCCGAAAGCGCCACCACCGCTGCAGCGCGCCCACGGCGCCACGCCCCACGGGAAAGCCCCGGTGCAGGCCAAGCGAGTGCACGCCGGCATTGATCTGTTCATAGAGCGCCGCATGCTGCTGCACCTCGCGCGGCTCGGGCCGGGTGCGCACGGACAGGTAGCCGACCACGGCGCCCGCATGGCGTATGGGACTGGCGTTGGCGCGCACCCAGTAGTAGTCGCCGTTCTTGCGCCGGTTCTTGACCAGGGCGCTCCAGGGCAGCCCGCGCTGGATGGTGGACCACATGTCGGCAAAGGCGGCGGCCGGCATGTCGGGATGGCGCACGATGCTGTGGGCCTTGCCGTAGAGCTCGGCGGCCTCGAAGCCGCTGACGCGGATGAAGGCATCGTTGGCATAGACGATGCGTCCCTTCAGGTCGGTGACGGAAAGAAGCGTCTCTCCTTCGCTCAGAGGGTACTCACGCTGGGTGACGTACACGTTTCGCCGCATGGATCAGGTCTCTCGGAGATGGGCGGGGCGTCGGCATGACACCCCCAGGCGGGGCCCACTCTAAGCAGTCCTGAGGCGATGCACATCAGGGATGGTGTGCTGCAGCGCACCTAAACGCAGTCAATGTGACGGGGGTCACATTGGCTGCGGCGCGCGCAGGATCAGGAGCGCTTTTCCTGCAGCAGGGCCTTGACGTCGGCGCCCAGCACCTCCGGGCCGCCGCCGTATCGCGCATACACGCGCAGGCGGCCGGCCGTGTCATAGACATAGCTGCCGGCCGAATGGTCCAGCGTGTAGGTGCCTTCGGTCTTGCCGGGCACTTTCTTGTAGAAGAGCTTGAAGTCCTTGGCCACGGCCGCCGTCTCGTCCGGCGTGCCGTGCAGGCCGACGAAGCCGGGGTCGAAATTGCCCAGGTAGGCCTTGAGCACCTCGGGCGTGTCGCGCTCGGGGTCCAGGGTGACGAAGACGCCCTGCAGCCTGTCGCCATCGGCGCCCAGCTGCTGCTTGACCTCGACCAGCTCCTGCAGGGTGGTGGGGCAGACATCGGGGCATTGCGTGTAGCCGAAGAAGACCACGACGACCTTGCCCGCAAAGTCCTTGATGCTGCGCTGCTTGCCGTCCACATCGCGCAGGGGAATGTCCTTGGCGTATTCGGCGCCCGTGACATCGACGCCCTGGAAACTGGTCTTTGCCTCGCGCGAGCATCCGCTCAGCGCCAGGGCGCCCCATGCCATGGCGGTCAAGCCCAGAACGCGCAGCGCTGTCCGTTTGTTCATGCTTCCTCAACAAGGTAGTTGCCGCAGGCTGCGTGGCCGCAAAGGCTGCGCGCCGGCCCGGGCTGGAAAGGGAAAAGGCGAAAGCGTCCGCTGAAGGCGCTTTCGCACAGCCGCAAACCATAACCCATAACCGCAAGACCCCGGCGCTGCGGGGCCTGCCTGCCGGCCTACCGGAGCCTGCCAGGACCTACCAAGACCTACTGGCCAGCCTTACTCGCCGTCGCCCGGACGCCCTGCCGTGTCCCAGGAAGCCGATGCACGCAGCAGCCGGTCCAGGTCGCGCTTGGCCTTGCCGGCATCGGCCATGCCCAGGCCTGCGGGCATGCGCATCATCCAGTGGCCCTGCGGGTCCACCACGTACAGGTGGTCCTGCAGCGCATGGCCGGGCGCGGGCTGCAGCCAGCCGCGCAGCACGGCCTCGGGCACGCGCAGCACCGTGGCCTGGCTCAGCGCAGGGCGCAGGTGCGCGGGGACGGGTGCGTCGTCGGAGATGAGCCAGACCCGGTCCAGCCGGTCCTTTTCGCGGCCCAGTGTCTCGCGCAGCTGGCGCTGCAGATAGAGATGGCTTTCGCAGGCGCTGCCGCAGGCACCGCCCGCCACGCTGAGAAGCAGCCACTGGCCCTTGAGCGACTGCAGCGGCAGCGGCGCGCCCTCCAGCGTGGTGGCCGTGGCCGAAGGCAGGGCCGGCTGGGCCGCGATCAGCTCGCCAAAGCTGCGCTGCTGGCCAGGTCGCAGCACGTAGTAGGTGAAATAGGAGGCCACCACTGGCGCGGCGCAGACCGCGAACACGGCCAGCATCTTCCAGCGGCCGCTGCGCGTGCGTTGCGCGCCGGCAAGGGCCGGCTGCAAGGGTGGCAGGCCATGGACAGTCATCTCCAGGGGAGTCTCAGGAGCGGGCATGGCGCGGGCGGACAAAGCGTCGGACGATTTGGAACCAGACATACAAAAGCGTGATCAGGGCCGCAAGTCCAAACCATTGGAACGCATAGCCATGGTGTTTCTCGACACCGGCCGTCACAACGGGCCAGTCGCGCCGCAGGCCTTCGCTGGCTTCGCCGGTCTGCAGCAGGCTCCATTCGCGCAGCGGCAGCCCGGAGGCCAGGGCCCATTCGGCAATGTCCACATTCTGTCGGATGCGCGACTTTTGCCCATCAGGGTCTGCCCCTGCACGGCCGAATTCGTAGAGCCGGGACGGCGCGGCCTCCATGCGCCCCTCAACGTTCACCAGGCCTTCGGGCGTCTGCACCTCGGGCAAGGCCGTGCGGTCCAGGAAGTTGCGCGGCACCCAGCCGCGCTGCACGGCAATCACCACATCCTCATGCGGCGCGGCCAGCCGCAGCGGCGTGAGCACAAAGAAGCCCGGCTGGCCCTGCATCTGGCGGTTGTCCAGGTACAGCGATTGCCCGGCAATCCAGTGGCCCTGCAGTCGCACGGGCCGGTGCAGCCAGGGCGCCGCCTCGGTGTTCAGGGCAGCACCGGGCTGCATGGGCGCCAGCTGCGCGTTGTCCAACGGCGGCAGGCCCTGCTGGCGCTGCACGGCATCGAACAATTGCTGCTTGTAGGCCGCGCGCTGCAGTTGCCAGCGGCCCAGGGACAGTGTGATGGCCACGCCGATCAGCGCGGCCAAGGTGATCAGTACAAACCGCCAGCGGTCTGGCATTCTGGAAACACGCACCGGATAATCCACCCATGAAATTCGTGATCGTTCTCGCCCTGCTGGCCATTGTCGCCAGTCTGGGCAGCGCCTTGTTCTTCATGATGCGCCGCAATCCCGAAGACCAGGAGGGTCCGGGCGACGACCGGCGCCGCAGCCGCGCCATGTTCCGCGCACTGGCGCTGCGCGTGGGCCTGTCCATCACGCTGTTCCTGTGCGTGCTGCTGGCCGCCAAGCTGGGCTACATCCATCCCACCGGCTGGACCGCCGGGCAATAAACAGGCCCCCTGCTCCCGCAAACAAAAAGAAGCGCCCAGGCGCTTCTTTTTGCATGGGGCGGGCAGACCCTCACATCCAGTACACGAGGACGTAGAGGAACAGCCAGACCACGTCCACGAAGTGCCAGTACCAGGCGGCACCCTCGAAGCCGAAATGCCGCTCGGAGGTGAAGTGCCCCGCATGCAGGCGCATGGTGATGAAGAACAGCATCAGCATGCCCACGAAGACGTGGAAGCCGTGGAATCCCGTGAGAAGGAAGAAGGTCGAGCCGAACACGCCCGAGGACAGCTTGAGGTTCAGCTCGGTGTACAGGTGGTAGTACTCGTAGCCCTGCACGCACAGGAAGACGAAGCCCAGGACCACCGTCATCCACATGAAGGCGATGGTGCGGGCGCGGTGGCCGGCCTGCAGCGCATGGTGGGCGATGGTCAGCGTCACGCCCGAGGTCAGCAGCAGCGCCGTGTTGATGGTGGGCAGCCAGAACGGGCCCACGGTCTGGAAGGGCTCGACGCTGTTGGCCGGCGAGGCCGTGGCGCCGGCCGCCATGCTGGGCCAGACGGCCTTGAAGTCGGGCCAGAGCAAAGCGTTGTCCAGGCTGCCCAGCGCGGGCACCGAATGCGAGCGCGCCCACCACAGGGCGGTGAAGAAGGCGCCGAAGAACATCACCTCGGAGAAGATGAACCAGCTCATGCTCCAGCGGAAGGACAGGTCGATCTTGCGCCCGTACTTGCCCGACTCGCTCTCATGCGCGGCTTCCCGGAACCAGAAAAAGAGCACGGCCAGCCACCAGACCAGGCCAAGGCCCAGGCTGTACATGCCCCATTCATGCCCATTGATCCAGTTGCCCGCGCCCAGGATCACGAAGAACAGCCCCGCCGCCGCCATGACGGGGTGGCTGGACTCGGCCGGCACGTAGTAGTAAGGCGTTTTGCCGTGGGTGGTTGCACTCATTGCTCAGCTCCTGAAATTCTTGGTTCTCGGTTTCCCGTCTATCACTCTCTGTCCCCGATGGCCGCACCGCTCAGACCACGAGCTTGACCAGCGCGATCAATCCCAGCACCAGCACGAAGATGGCCGCCAGCCCCACCGCAATCACATGCAGCGGCGTGATGCGCTCCCCGTCCTGCTGGTACTCGCTTCCCCTGCGCACGCCGAAGAGCGACCAGGCCACGGCGCGCACCGTGCGCCACACGCTGGGCGGGCGGCGCGGCTCCCGTGGCTGCGGCGCATTCATGAGGCGGGCTCCTGCTTCGGCCCTGCCGCCACCGGCGCCTCGCCTGTGGGTGCGGCCGGCGTCCTGCCACCCACCTCGAAGAAGGTATAGGACAGCGTGATCGTGGTCACATCCTTGGAGATGCGCGGATCGATCACGAAGGCCACCGGCCATTCGCGCTTTTCCCCGGGCTCCAGCGTGTACTGCGAAAAGCAAAAGCACTCCAGCTTGTTGAAATGCGCGGCCGCCTGGCGTGGCGCATAGCTCGGTATCGCCTGGGCCGCCATGCGGCGGTCCTGCACATTCTGGAACTCGTACATGACCGTGGCCAGCTCGCCCGGATGGACCTGGATGGAGCGCTGCGCCGGCTTGAAGTCCCAGGGCCCGCGCGCATTGGCGTCGAACTCCACGGTGATGGTGCGGCTCTTGTCCACCTGCGAGTTGGCGGGCAGCTTCACATCGCGCCCGGCCGTGCCGTTGCCCGGCACCTGGCGCTCGGACAGCGACAGGATGTTGATGCCCGTGAGCTCGCAGATGTGCTTGTAGATGGGAATCAGCACGTAGCCGAAGGCAAACATGCCCAGCGCCACCACGGCCAGCTTGCCCACCATCTTCGCGTTTTCACTGCGCACGCTCACGGACGTCCCTCCTGTTGCCTGCCCTCAATGGAGCACGGTGATCTTGATCACGAAGCCGGCCAGAAAGACCAGCGCCACCGATACCAGGATCAGCGCCAGCCGCAGGTTGGCTTTTCGTTGCTGTGCGTCCATGTGCATCTCCCTTGGGGCTTGCATCAACCGATGATGCGGGTGGCGGTGGCATCGAGCTTGGGCGGCGTCTCGAAGGTATGGAACGGCGCCGGCGAAGGCACTTCCCACTCCAGGCCCTCGGCGGCCTCCCAGGGCTTTTGCGGCGCCTTCTCGCCCTTGCCGCGCATGGCGGGCACGACGACGAAGAGGAAGAAATACACCTGCATCAGGCCGAAGCCCAGCGCGCCCAGCGAGGCCACCATGTTGAAGTCGGCGAACTGCATGGGGTAGTCGGCATAGCGGCGCGGCATGCCGGCCAGGCCCAGGAAGTGCATGGGGAAGAAGGTGACGTTGAAGAAGATCAGCGAGCCCCAGAAGTGGATCTGGCCGCGCGTCTCCGAATACATCACGCCGGTCCACTTGGGGGCCCAGTAGTAGTAGGCCGCGAACATGGAGAACAGCGATCCGGCCACCAGCACGTAGTGGAAGTGGGCCACCACGTAGTAGGTGTCCTGCAGCTGGATGTCGATGGGCGCCATCGACAGGATCAGGCCCGTGAAGCCGCCCATGGTGAACACGAAGATGAAGCCCACCGAGAACAGCATGGGCGTCTCGAAGGTCATGGAGCCGCGCCACATGGTGGCCACCCAGTTGAAGATCTTCACGGCCGTGGGCACCGAGATCAGCATGGTGGCGTACATGAAGAACAGCTGGCCCGTGACGGGCATGCCGGTGGTGAACATGTGGTGCGCCCACACGATGAAGGACAGGATGGCGATGGACGAGGTCGCATACACCATGGAGGCATAGCCGAACAGCTTCTTGCGGCTGAAGGCCGGCACGATCTGGCTGATGATGCCGAAGGCCGGCAAGATCATGATGTAGACCTCGGGGTGGCCGAAGAACCAGAAGATGTGCTGGTACATCACCGGGTCGCCGCCGCCTGCGGGGTTGAAGAAGCTGGTGCCGAAATGGCGGTCCGTCAGCGTCATGGTGATGGCGCCGGCCAGCACGGGCATGACGGCGATCAGCAGGTAGGCCGTGATCAGCCAGGTCCAGGCGAACATGGGCATCTTCATCAGCGTCATGCCGGGCGCGCGCATGTTCAGCACGGTGACGATGATGTTGATGGCGCCCATGATGGAGCTGGCGCCCATGATGTGCATGGCCAGGATGGAGGTGTCCATGGACGGGCCCATCTGCAGCGTCAGCGGCGCATACAGCGTCCAGCCCGCGGCGGGGGCGCCACCGGGCATGAAGAACGAGCCCACCAGCATCAGGCCGGCCGGGATCAGCAGCCAGAAGCTGAAGTTGTTCATGCGCGCGAAGGCCATGTCGGAGGCGCCGATCTGCAGCGGCAGCATCCAGTTCGCAAAGCCCACGAAGGCCGGCATGATGGCGCCGAACACCATGATCAGGCCGTGCATGGTGGTCAGCTGGTTGAACAGCTCGGGGTTGACGATCTGCAGCCCGGGCTGGAACAGCTCGGCGCGGATCAGCAGCGCCAGCACCCCGCCCACCATCAGCATGGTGAACGAGAACAGCAGGTACAGCGTGCCGATGTCCTTGTGGTTGGTGGCGAACATCCAGCGCCGCCAGCCCGTGGGCGTGGCGTGGTGGTGATGGTCGTCATGCCCGTGTCCATGCTCGTGCTCATGCGCATGTTCGTGGCCCTCGCCCGCAGGGCTGTGGATGGGGGGAAGTACGGCGCTCATGCTGTTATCTCCAATCGCTCATCTGTCTTGCGGGCTCACTGGCCGGGGAACTTGCCGGTGCGGGCGGCCACGAACTCGGCCGGCTGCACCAGCTGGCCGGTCTTGTTGGACCAGTGGTTCTTGGCAAAGGTGACCACGGCGGCCAGCTCGGTATCGCTCAGCTGTTTCCAGGCGGGCATTGCGCCGTTGGCACGGCCTTCCAGCACCACATGCATCATCTCGGCCGTGGGACCCAGGACGATGGGGCTGCCGTCCAGCGGCTTGATGGGACCGGCGCCCTTGCCGTTGGCCTGGTGGCAGGCCGCGCAGTTGGCGGCATAGACCTTCTCGCCGCGTGCCATCAGGTCGGGCAGGCTCCAGACCTTGCTGGGGTCGTCCTTCTTGGCGGCGGCGATCTTCTTTTGCTCGTCCACCCAGGCCTTGTAGCCGTCGCTCGACAGCACCTTCACGTGGATGGGCATGTAGGCATGCTCCTTGCCGCACAGCTCGGCACACTGGCCGTAGTAGTCGCCGGTCTTTTCGGCACGGAACCAGGTGTCGCGCACAAAGCCCGGGATCGCATCCTGCTTGATGCCGAAGGAAGGCACCATGAAGGAGTGGATCACGTCATTGGCCGTGGTGATGATGCGCACCTTGCGGTCCACGGGCACGACCAGCGGGTTGTCCACCTTGAGCAGGTAGTCGTTGGGTGCCTTGGAGACATCGCCGCTGTCGGACAGCGCGCGGTGGCTGCTGTCCAGCGTGGAGATGAAGCTCAGGCCCTCGCCTTCGCCGTTGATGTAGTCGTAGCCCCATTTCCACTGGTAGCCCGTGGCCTTGATGGTGACATCGGCATTGGTGGTGTCCTTCTGCGCCACCAGCACCTTGGTGGCCGGCAGCGCCATGAGCACGACGATGATGAAGGGCACGATGGTCCATACCACCTCGACCGTGGCCGATTCGTGGAAGTTCGCCGCCTTGGCGCCGCGCGATTTGCGGTGCTTCCAGATCGAATAGAACATCACGGCGAACACGCCGATGAAGATCACCGTGCAGATGATCAGCATCATCCAGTGCAGGTAATGCTGCTCATGCGCGATGCGCGTGACCGCCGGATGAAGGTTGAGCTGATTGACGGCCGGGCCGCCTGGCAGATCTGTCGTCGCATGCGCAAGGGAGCCTCCCCCTGCCACACTCATCAAGCCCCAGAGAACCAGCTTGGTGGAAATGCTTTTCATAGTTTTCACTTACATCTAAGCCTCGGGTTATCCACTCGCTCCGCTGCGCCGGCGTGGGGGCCGCGCAGCCAGACCGTTCAACGCCTGCCCAAAGGGCAACTCCCGGCCTCAACTGTCCGAGCATGCATGAAAGCGCCGCAGATGTGCCTGCGCGCAATCACCAATAGCGTGCCAGCCGGCATCAACGGCAGCTCGGACGTGGGACCAGGATTCGGGCGTACAGCCATCCCCGCCTGCGCCTGCAGGCGCATGAATTCGGAGGACAGCAGCAAGGTGGACGGAAGAATGCGCGCACGCCGGCCATTCAGGGCATGTGTGCCATGGGGGCTGGGAGCGGATTGGAAAAGGGGGCTCATGCGGCCCGGCATGCGACGCAGAAGAGGGGACAGCAGGGACAGAAAGACCAGTGCCCGCTCCCAGAGGAACAGGCACTGCTGCAGCCGGTGATGATCAAACTCGTGGGCAGGCCGCTCCTGGATGGGTCGGCCCGTTCTCGTTCCCGTGGCAAAACGAAACACCAAATCGTCTCCCCTTTCGGCCTGCGGACCGCTGGTCTTCTCCCGGCCCGGGAAAGCGAGCCCAGGGAAAAGCTGTTGTCTCTGTCAGCTCGGGAAAAGTGTAGACGTTTTTGTTTTCGATCAATGACCGGAAAGCGACATTGGGGCTATCGCAAACCCGTGTTGCGCGGCTGGCGCAGCATGCTGCGCATGTCCTCCAGCGATACGGCGCTGCTGGACTCCAGGCGCACGCGCGGCTGCGGCTTGTAGGCGTGGCCGTAGACGATCTCGAAGGTCAGCGCCAGCTGCCCGTCGGGGCCGGCCAGGCGCTCGCGCAGGGCATCGTGCAGGCGCTGCTGCCAGCGGCGGCCGCGCAGGGCGGCAAAGCGCTGCGGATGGAAGTTGCGGCCCAGCTCGCGCAGCTCCTGCAGCAGCCGCTCGGGCGTGGCAAAGGTCAGCGTGATGTGCTCCATGTCCATCACCGGCTCGCTGAAGCCTGCGTGCACCAGCATGTCGCCCCAGTCATGCATGTCGGTGAAGGCCTGGCCGGCGGGCGGCCAGCCGAGCTGGGCGTAGATGGCGTGCAGCTCGCGCAGCGTATCGGGCCCCAGGCAGGAGAACATCACATAGCCGTCCACGGACAGCGCCTGGTGCCAGCGCGTGATCAGCGCCTGCGGGTCGGCCTGCTGGTGCAGGGCCATGTTGGCCCACAGCATGTCCACGCCGGCAGGCTCGGGCTCGCCGAAGCGCGTGGCGCCCCCGGTCCAGCGCGCGGGCTGCCACCAGCGCGCGCCCAGCTGCTCGCGGGCTGCGGCCTCGTGCGAGGGCGAGGCTTCATAGACCAGGCATTCGGACTGCGCATAGCGCTGGCGCAGCAGCGCATGGGCCTGCAGGCCGCCGCGCACGGGCTGCCAGTGGCACCAGCGCTGGGGCGGCTTGACGATCCAGTCCAGCCGCTCCTGCATGCGGCGCGCCACCTCCTCATGCAGCCACGGCGAGGCCGCAGGCGCGGCCCGCTGCCAGCGCAATGCGGCGGCCGGATCGATGGTGGGGGGCAATTCGTGGGACATGGCTGGGCGGGGAATCCGGGCTCCTCGAAAGACAGGCACCCGGCCCCGGAGCAAAGGGGTGGCGGACGCGGCGCGAGTATATTGACTCCATGCCCAACCTGCCTGCGTCATGGCTTTCGCACTGGCATGCCGGCCTGCCCAGCCAGTGCGCCGTCTGCCGCCGCTGGCCGGCGCAGCGCCTGTGCCAGGACTGCCGCTTGCGCTGGGCCAGGCCGCTGCCGCGCTGCGGGCTTTGTGCCATGCCGCTGCCAGCGGGGCACGGCGCCAGCGGCGGCCAGCAGGTCTGCGGCGCCTGCCTGGTCAAGCCCCCGCCACTGACGCACTGCCTTGCCGCGCTGGACTACGCCTATCCCTGGCACACGGTGATCGGCGACTTCAAATTCCGGGGAGACACCGGCCTGGCACGCAGCCTGGCCGCCCTGCTGCTGGAGCAGCACGGGGCCCGCGAGCAGCTGGAGCAATGCGATCTGCTGCTGCCCATGCCCCTGTCTGCCCAGCGCCTGCGCGAACGCGGCTTTCACCAGGCCCTGGTGCTGGCCCGTGCGCTGTCAGGCCCATCCACCCGCGGCAAGCTGCGGCACCAGGCCGTGCAGCGCGCCCACACGGCACAGGCCCAGCACGACCTGCCGCGCGCCCTGCGCCTGCGCCAGCTGCGCGGGGTCTTTGCGGTGCCGCTGGCGCAACTGCCCCATGTGCGCGGCCGCAAGGTCCTGCTGATCGACGATGTGATGACCACGGGCGCCAGCCTGCATGCGCTGGCCACCTGCCTGCGCCGCGCAGGCGCGGCCGAGGTCAGCGCCCTGGTGCTGGCGCGCACGCCCTGATCGTGGGGGTTCGGGGCCCGGGGGCATAGGCCGCCGCGAGACAATACGGGCCATGTTCCATATCGTTCTCGTCGCGCCGGAGATCCCGCCCAATACCGGCAATGTGATCCGTCTGGCCGCCAACACCGGCTGCAGCCTGCACCTGATCGAGCCGCTGGGCTTTTCCATGGAAGACCGCCTGATGCGCCGCGCCGGCCTCGACTACCACGAGTACGCGCCCGTGCGCCGCCATGCCGACTGGCAGGCCTTCCTGCAGGACTGCCAGCCGGACCGCCAGCGCATGTTCGCCATGACCACGCACAGCAGCAGCCCCGCCCACGCCATCGGTTTCCAGCCCGGCGACTGGCTGGTGTTCGGCTCCGAAAGCAAGGGCCTGCCCGCCGAGGTGCGCGAGCAGTTCCCGCCGCAGCAGCGCCTGCGCCTGCCCATGCTGCCGCAGCAGCGCAGCCTGAACCTGTCCAATGCCGTGGCCGTGACCGTGTTCGAAGCCTGGCGCCAGCAGCAATTCGCGGGCGCTGCCCTGGCCGAGGGAGCAGCCGGCGCGGCCTGAGCGATCGGCCGGACCAGGCGGAAAGTTCCCGGCCGATTGTTTCAACAGCTGAAAAAGCGCATTGCCAATCCAAGGGTTTTTCCCGATTCCAAGGCGTCCTACATTTGAGTCATGGGCTCTACGTTACCAAGCGATTTCCGCAAAGAACGCCCTGTCCCAGAAACAAAACAAAGGACTTGAATCATGAAGAACACCCGCCGTTTTGCCGTCCTGGCCGCCCTCTCCATCTCCGCCATCGCCGCCCAGGCTGCCGGCTTCGACTACGCCGACAACAGCAGCTACCCGCCCGAAGTGAAGACCCAGAGCACGCTGACACGTGCCCAGGTCATGGCCGACCTCAAGGCCGCCCAGGCCAATGGCACCATGCCCTCCGTCGCCGAAGGCTACCTGCCCATCCAGAACACTGCCACCGCCACCGTGAGCCGCGATGAAGTGCGCCGCGAAGCCGCCGCCGCCGAGCGTTCGGGCCAGCTGAACTTCGGCGCCTGAGCCTCAGCCCTCCGCAACCGCTGCCACCACGCAGCCAGCCCGCAGGTGCCCCCTGCGGGCTTTTTTCATCGCCGGGCCGCCCCAAGATGAAAAGCGCCCCCTTGGGGGGCAGCGGACCTTGCGTAGCAAGGGTCGCGTGGGGGTCAGTTTTGATTCAGGCCTTGGCGCCGTAGTTGCGGGCCACGGACTCGGCCACGCAGGCGGGCTTGTCGGCGCCTTCGCGCTCCACGGTCACCAGCCAGGTCATCTGCAGGCCACCGGGTTCGATGGGCTCGGCGGCCTGCAGCGTCAGGCGCGCACGCAGGCGGCTGCCCACGGGCACGGGAGAGGTGAAGCGCACGCGGTTGAGGCCGTAGTTCACGCCCATTTGCGCGCCTTCGATGTGAAAGCAGTTCTGGAAAAACTGGGGGATCAGCGACAGCGTCAGAAAGCCGTGCGCAATCGGCGCGCCGAAGGGGCCCTTGGACGCGCGCTCGGGGTCCACATGGATCCATTGCTGGTCGCCCGTGGCATCGGCGAACAGCTGCACCTGCTGCTGGGTGATGGTGATCCAGTCGCTGACGGCGACTTCCTGCCCCACGCAGGCACGCACTTCGGAATAGGAATGGAAGGTTTTCATGCCCCAAATGGTAGGGGCCGGTGCCGCGCGCTCCATGTCGGGCGCGCGACAGGCTAGGGTTAGTCCAGGGTGGATGTCACCTGGACGCGCGCTGAACAAAGAACAGCCCCGTGCCCACGGCCATCAGCAGTGCGCCGAAGACCCGGTTCTGACTGCGCACCGCACGTGCGCTGCGCATGAAGCCGCGCAGGGCGCTGGCGCTGGCCGCATAGCCGTGCATGACCATGGTGTCCACGGCCAGCATGGTGGCGGCCAGGATCAGCAACTGCAGCCACAGCGGGCGGCTGGTGGTCATGAACTGGGGCAGCACGGCCACCATGAAGATGATGCCCTTGGGATTGGTGGCATTGGTCAGGAAGCCCGTGAGCACGCGGCGGCGCACGCTGAGCTCGGGCATGGATTCCTGGGTGGCCAGGGGCGCGGCACCCGAGCGCCATTGGCTGATGCCCAGGTAGATCAGATAGCAGGCGCCGACGATCTTCACGGCGTTGAACGCCCATTCGGAGGCCAGCAGCAGCGAGCCCACGCCCGCGCCGGCGATCAGCAAGATGGTCAGCAGCCCCAGCTGCAGCCCGAAGATGGTGGCGCTGCTCTTGCGCACGCCATACGACAGGCCATGGCTCATGGACAGCACGGCGCCCGAGCCCGGGGAGACCGCAATGATCCAACAGGCCACAAAGTAGGCGATCCAAGTATGCCAATCCATGCCAAACACCTTAAAAATACGGAGCAGGCCGGCATCTTAAAACTGTGCAGCCGATGTGGTGCACTGCCGCAGCAAAGCCGGATGGGGCGGTGAAGCATTCGGTGGCATTTTTCATCGCCGGGCCGCCCCAAGATGAAAACGGCCCCCTCGGGGGGCGGCGGACCTTGCGCAGCAAGGGGAGCGTGGGGGGCATTTTTAACCCTGTCAGAAAGCTGACCCGGCTGTGAGAGTGACACAATCAATTACCCCAGGGTAAACACCAACCCCAAGATCCCAAGCTCCCATGGAACACAGCGCCCCCATCTGGCTGACCTACGGCTTTCTCTATCTCACCGCCGCCGTGCTGGCCGTGCCCATTGCGCGTGCCCTGGGCCTGGGCGCCATCATTGGCTACCTGGGTGCCGGCATTGCCATGGGCCCCTGGGGACTGTCGCTTGTCAGCAATGTGGATGACATTCTTCACTTTGCCGAGTTCGGCGTGGTGCTGATGCTCTTCGTGATCGGGCTGGAGCTGCAGCCCAGCCGCCTGTGGGAGCTGCGCCGGCCCATCCTGGGATGGGGGCTGGCGCAGATGCTGGCCTGCACGGGCGTGCTGTTCCTGGCGGCCTGGGCCTTCGGCTTTTCCTGGCGCGTGAGCCTGATCGCGGGCATGGGCCTGGCCCTGTCGTCCACGGCCATCTGCCTGCAGGTCATGGCCGAGCGCAACCTCATGCGCACGCCCAGCGGCCAGGCCGGCTTTTCCATCCTGCTGTTCCAGGACGTGGCCGCCATTCCCATCCTGGCGCTGATCCCCATCCTGGGCGCGGTCAAGGCCGCCAATGCCACGCACACCGACAGCCACCTGTGGCTGCAGGTGCTCAAGACCGTGGGCACCATCGCCGCCGTGGTGGTGGGCGGCCGCCTGCTGCTGCGCCCCCTGCTGCGCTGGATCGCGCGCAGCCGCACGCCCGAGATCTTCACGGCCACCTCGCTGCTGCTGGTGGTGGGCATTGCCATGTTGATGGTGCAGGTAGGCCTGTCCATGGCGCTGGGCGCCTTCCTGGCCGGCGTGCTGCTGGCCGACAGCGAGTACCGCAGCGAGCTGGAGACCAACATCGAGCCCTTCAAGGGCCTGCTGCTGGGCCTGTTCTTCATGGCCGTGGGCATGAGCATCGACTTCGGCGTGCTGCTGCGAGCGCCCTGGGCCATGGCCGCCATGGTGCTGGGCTTTCTGGCGCTCAAGGGCGCCGTGCTCTACACCCTGGCCCGCGTGCTGAAGCTGCCCTGGCGCGAGCGCCCGGTGTTCACCCTGCTGCTGGCCCAGGGCGGGGAGTTCGCCTTCGTGGTGTTCCAGACGGCGGCGCAGTACAAGGTGTTCCACCACAGCATCTCGTCCATGCTGGTGGCCGCCGTGGCCCTGTCCATGCTGATCGGCCCGCTGGTGCTGGTGCTGATGGACAAGCTGCTGCTCAAGCGCTTTGCCGACATGAAGGATTGCCAGGTCGACGGCGCGGGCCAGACTGCCAGGCCCCATGAAATATCGGAGCCGCAGGACGCGCAAATCATCATTGCGGGCTTTGGCCGCTACGGCCAGATCGTGGCACGCGTGCTGCTGACCCAGGGCGTGCCGGCCACCATCCTCGACCACAGCGTGGAGATGCTGGAAGTGGCCCACACCTTCGGCTACCGCGTGTTCTTCGGCGATGCCACGCGCATGGACCTGCTGCGCATTGCCGGCGCGGACAAGGCGCGGGTGCTGGTCATTGCTGTGGACTCTTCCGAGCAATCGCTGAAGATCGCTGCCCGCGTGCGCAAGCGCTTTCCGCACCTGGAGATCGTGGCCCGCGCGCGCGACATGGCCCACTGGTACCAGTTGCGCGACCTGGGCGTGCACCATGTCGAGCGCGAAGTCTTCGAGTCCAGCCTGGTCTCGGCGCGCACCGTGCTGGAACTTGCGGGCCACAGCCCTGCCGAGGCCCAGCGCACCACCACGCGCTTTCGGGAGCACAACCTGGAGCTGATCGAGCGCATGTACCCCCACCACAAGGACCAGGCCCAGCTCATTGCCGTGGCCAAGCAGGGCCGCCAGCAGCTGGTCGAGCAGATGGCCAAGGAGCGGCAGGAGGCCGAGGCGCAGCAGGAGAAGGACCAGGCGCCACAGGAAGCCCCGCCGCCGCCCGGCCCCTGAAAACCGGGCCTCAGGCCGCGCCCAGCGCCCGCACCATGTGGTCCACGAACTGCGCCAGCTTGGGCAACTGGCGGCGGTCCGGCAGATAGACCAGGTGCACCGGGCGCGGCAGTGGCACGCAGTCCTGCAGCACGGGCACCAGCCGGCCCGCAGCCAAGTCGGCGGCCAGCAGCACCTCGGGCTGCAGGATCAGGCCCAGGCCGCGCAGCGCCGCATGGCGCAGCCCGTCGCCGCTGTTGCAGCGCAGGCGGGCGTCTTCGGGCCACTGCACCGAACCCGAGCCGTCGCCGCGCAGAATCCATTCCGATCGGCGCTGCCAGACCGCGTAGCTCAGGCAGTCATGGCGCGCCAGATCGTCCACGCCACGCGGATGCCCGCGCCGCCGCAGGTACGAGGGCGCCGCCGCAATCACCATGCGATAGGGCTGCAGCGGCCGCGCCACCAGGCCTTCGCCGCCTACGGGGCCGATGCGCACGGCCACGTCGATGTTCTCGCCCACCAGGTCGGCCATGCTGTCGCTCAGTTGCAGGTCCACGCGCACCAGCGGATTGGCCAGCTGGTAGTCGGCCACCAGCGGCGCGATCACATGGTTGCCCAGCGTGGTCGGCGCGCTGATGCGCAGCAGGCCCTGCGGGGCACTGCGGCTGCGCTCCACGGCAGACTCGGCCCAGCGCAACTGCTCGAAGACCTGGCGGCTGTCCTCGTAGAAGCTGCGACCCACCTCGGTCAGGCTGTGGCGCCGCGTGGTGCGCTGCAGCAGGCGCGCGCCCAGGTGGGCTTCCAGTTGCTGCACATGCTTGCCCACCATCACGGCCGAGATGTCCAGGCGCCGCGCGGCCTGGGCAAAGCTGCCGTCCTCGACCACGGCCATGAAGACCTCCATATTGCGCAGCTTGTCCATGGATTGCTAACCAATGCTTAGTAGTACAAAAAGATTTCGCTACTTTATGGCATAGGCAATTTGCAAAACACTGGAGGCCTGTTCACTCCTTCCGAAAGAAAACCGCATGAAGATCCTGCTCATCGGTGCCACCGGCACCATTGGCCGCGCTGTCCACGCCCTGCTGGCCCCGCGCCATGAGATCGTCACCGTGGGCCGCAACAGCGGCGACCTGCGCGCCGACTTCACGCAGCCCGAGACGCTGCAGAAAATGTTCGAAGCCGCCGGCCAGGTGGACGCCATCGTCAGCACGGCCGGCAAACTGCACTTCGGCCCGCTGTCCGAGATGACGGCCGAGCAGTTCAACTCCGGCCTGCAGGACAAGCTGCTGGGCCAGGTGCGGCTCGCCCTGCTGGGCCAGCGCTGGCTGCGCGACGGCGGCTCCATCACGCTGACCAGCGGCGTCGCCGCCACCGAGCCCATCCGCCACGGCGCCAATGCATCGACGGTGAATGCTGCCCTCCACGGCTTCGTCACCGGCGCTGCGGTCGAATTGCAGCGCGGCCTGCGCATCAATGCCGTGAGCCCCACCCTGCTGACCGAATCGGCCCAGGCCTATGGCTCGGTCTTCCCCGGCTTCGAGACCGTGCCCGCCGCGCGTGTGGCCCTGGCCTACCAGCGCAGTGTGGAAGGCGCCCAGACCGGCAGGGTCTTCGAAGTGCTCTGACCCCTGTCTTGCGGCGGGCCCCCGGCAAAGTCCTTGCGTGCCCGCCCAAAAGGGCTGCGTGCTACGCTGCGCGCCACCATGTTCAACCCCACCCAAGCCGATGTGCGGCGCTTTTTCTGCGGCGTGCGCACCAAGATGCTGAACGGCGCGCCGATGGAGGCCATAGAGACGCTGGCCAGCCTCTGGATTGCCGAGCATCCCGAGTATTTCGATGACCTCGCCGACGTGGACGCCGCCTTGCTGCGCGACTACGACGCCACGCCCGGCGTGACCAATCCTTTCCTGCACCTGTCCATGCACCTGTCCATCAGCGAGCAGTGCAGCATCGACCAGCCGCGCGGCATACGCCAGGCGGTGGAGCTGCTCAGCCGCCGCCTGGACTCGCTGCACGACGCCCACCACGCCACCATGGAATGCCTGGGGCAGATGCTCTGGGAAAGCCAGCGCTCGGGCCGCCCCCCGGATGGCGAGGCCTACATTGCCGCCGTGCAGCGCCGCGCCACCAGCGACGGCGCCAAGGCCACGGGCGGCGCATAGTCCCGGCCGTTCAGCGCCTCAAGACAACGCCCGGAACAAAGCCCGAAAAAAGCCCGCAATTGCGGGCTTTTGCTTTGGAGGAAAGGCGCGACCTACTGCGATTTCTGGCCGAGGCGGAAATGCGGCTGGGGCAGGGTCTGCAGCTCGCCATCGAGGCTGCCGATGTAGTTGGCCAGCGCCTTGAGTTCGCTGTTGGTGAACTGCTTGGCAATGCCGGCCATCACGCCGTTGCTGCGGCCGATGTGGGGGTTGCCTTCGGTCTTGTAGGACTTGAGGGCAGAGTACAGATAGTCCGCATACTGGCCCGCCACCTTCGGGTAGCTGGGGTCGATGGGCTTGGAAAAACCCTGGCCGTGGCAGGAGACGCAGGCCCCTTTTTGCAGCAGCGCGGCAACCTGGGTGCTGGGCTCGCGGACCTTGGCGTCGGCGGCCTTGGCCACGCCATGCTCGGCGTAGTAGGCGGCCACGTCGGCCATGTCCTGCTCGGTCAGCGGATCGGCGATGCCGCGCATGGTGGGGTGCTTGCGCTCGCCCTTCTGGTAGGCCTGCAGCGCGGCCACGATGTAGGGTGCGCCCTGTCCTGAAATCTTGGGGACCTTGTACACCTCGGGGAAGCTGGCCTGGTAGCCCTGGATGCCATGGCAGCCAATGCACATGGCGATCTTCCCCTCCCCTGCCTTTGCGTCACCTTTGCTTTGCTGGGCCTGTGCCACAGGGGTCACAGATGCGACAGTCAGCGCCAATACCGTGGTCAAAGTTTTTATCATTTTGCGCGCACAATCCTTCAAGAGTTCTGACGGATGCCTACTGCTGAGCGGGTAGCGCGAACGATTATGGCAGTCACCGTCAAGCGTCCCCATCAATACTTACGCTGATACCGCCCATGAAATTTCAAGGTTCCGAGAACTACGTCGCCACCCAGGATTTGATGCTCGCGGTGAATGCCGCAGCCACCTTGCAGCGCCCGCTGCTGGTCAAGGGAGAGCCCGGCACGGGCAAGACCATGCTGGCCGAGGAAGTGGCTGCAGCGCTGGACATGCCGCTGCTGCAGTGGCACATCAAGTCCACCACCAAGGCCCAGCAGGGCCTGTATGAATACGACGCCGTCAGCCGCCTGCGCGACTCGCAACTGTCCGACATCGACGGCGGCGAGCGCGTCAAGGACATCCACAACTACATCATCAAGGGCGTGCTGTGGCAGGCCTTCACGGCAGACCGGCCCGTGGCCCTGCTGATCGACGAGATCGACAAGGCCGATATCGAATTCCCGAACGATCTGCTGCGCGAGATCGACCGCATGGAGTTCTACTGCTACGAGACGCGCGAGATGATCCGCGCCAAGCACCGGCCGCTGGTGTTCATCACCTCCAACAACGAAAAGGAGCTGCCCGACGCCTTCCTGCGCCGCTGCTTCTTCCACTACATCAAGTTCCCCGACGCCGACACCATGCGCCAGATCGTGGCCGTGCACTTCCCCAAGCTGCAGGGCGAGCTGCTGACCGCCGCGATGAAGGTGTTCTACGACGTGCGCAACCTGCCCGGCCTCAAGAAGAAGCCCTCCACCAGCGAGCTGATCGACTGGCTCAAGCTGCTGGTGGCCGAGGACATTCCCGTGGAGTCGCTGCAGACCGCCGAGGGCAAGGTTGCCGTGCCGCCGCTGGTGGGCGCCCTGCTCAAGAACGAGCAGGATGTGAGTCTGTTCGAGAAGCTGGTCTTCATGAACCAGCGCAACCGCTGAGGCCTGCGCCCATGCCCCATCCCGAACACACCAACGACACGGGCGTGCCGGCCCTTACCGGCCAGGTGACGACCATTCCCGTGGCCGGCGCGGTGGCGCACCAGGGCTTTGTGCGACCTGTGGTCATGCGCTTCAACGGCGTGCGGCTGGAGCCCCTGGCCATCGCCCATGAAGCCGGGCTGCGCGAGGCCGTGCAGGACGGCCAGCTGTGGCGCATCCGCGTGACCTCGGCGCCCGAGCCCGGTGATGTGCGCGCCTATATCGAAGCCGCGCTGGAGCAGCGCAGCCAGGGCAAGCGCTTCGCCTTTGCCGTGCTGGACGACGACAGCGGCAAGGTGCTGGGCACCAGCAGCTACCACGACATCCTGCCCGAGGTGCGCCGCGTGGAGATCGGCTACACCTGGTACGCGCGCAGCGTGCAGCGCACCCATGTCAACACCTCGGCCAAGCTCATGCTCATGGGCCATGCGTTCGACACGCTGTCCTGCCATGTGGTGGGCTGGCGCACGGATTGCTTCAACTTCGCCAGCCAGCGCGCCATCGAGCGCCTGGGCGCCAGGAAGGACGGCGTGATCCGCGGCCACGCGCTGCGCCGCGACGGCACCATCCGCGACACCGTGATGTACAGCCTGCGCAGCGGCGAGTGGCCCGAGTCGCGCGCCCAGCTGCTGGACCAGCTGCAGCGCCATTCGGACGGCAGCACCGCCGTGGCGCGCACATGAGGGCGCGTACGCCGGGCCCTCGGGAGATGCCATGCTGATCGACTTCTTCTACACCATGCGCGCGGCCAAGCTGCCCGTCTCGGTCAAGGAGTTCCTGACCCTGCTGGAGGCACTGCAGGCCGGCGTGGTCGGCCCCAAGAGCGACGACGCCTGGAGCCTGGACGACTTCTACCACCTGGGCCGCACCGTGCTGGTCAAGGACGAGAAGCACTACGACAAGTACGACCGCGCCTTTGCCGCCTACTTCAAGGGCGTGGAGATGGTGGCTGACCTCACGCGCGAAATTCCCCAGGACTGGCTGAAGAAGCTGCTGGAGCGCGAGCTCTCGCCCGAGGAAAAGGCCGCCATCGAGGCCATGGGCTGGGACGAGCTGATGGAGACGCTCAAGAAGCGGCTCGAAGAGCAAAAGGAGCGGCACGAAGGCGGCAACAAGTGGATAGGCACGGGCGGCACCAGCCCCTTCGGCCACGGCGGCTACAACCCGGCCGGCGTGCGCATCGGCGGGCCGGGCCGCAACAAGAGCGCCGTCAAGGTCTGGGAGCAGCGCGCCTACCGCGACTACGACGACACGCAGGAGCTGGGCACGCGCAACATCAAGGTCGCGCTGCGCCGGCTGCGCAAGTTCGCCCGCGAAGGCGGCGAGCTGGAGCTGGACCTGCCCGACACCATCCGCAGCACGGCCGCCAACGCGGGCTACCTGGACATCAAGATGATCCCGGAGCGCCACAACAACGTGAAGGTGCTGCTGCTCATGGACGTGGGCGGCACCATGGACGAGCATGTGCAGCGCGTGGAAGAGCTGTTCTCCGCCGTCAAGAGCGAGTTCAAGCACCTGGAGTTCTACTACTTCCACAACTGCGTCTACGACTTCATGTGGAAGAACAACCGCCGCCGCTTCGCCGAGAAGTTTCCGACCTGGGACATCATCCGCAAGTACAACAAGGACTACAAGCTGATCTTCGTGGGCGACGCCACCATGAGCCCCTACGAGATCCTGCAGCCCGGCGGCAGCGTGGAGTACATGAACGAGGAGCCCGGCGCCGAATGGCTGCAGCGCCTGACGCATGCCTTCCCGCGCTTTGCCTGGATCAACCCCGAGCCGCCCGGCGTCTGGCAGTACCGCCAGAGCATCAGCATCATCCAGCAGCTCACGGGCAACCGCATGTACCCTTTGACACTCAAAGGTCTGGAAGACGCCATGCGCCTGCTGTCAAAATAGGCCGATGCCCAAGCTCCCCCCCGCGACAGCGCCGGCCCGAGGGCCGGCGTTTTTGTTTCTGTTGAGTGCAGCCCTGATGCTCGGTGGCTGCAGCCTCCTGCCGTCCAAGAATGATGACAAGGACACGGACCCGTCGCTGATTGCAGCGACCGGCGACCCGGCCTTCTCGCTCGTCGTCGATGCGCCCAAGGAAGTGCGCGAGCTGCTGGAAAAGCACCTCGAACTGCGCCGCTACCGCTACCAGAGCGATCTGCAGCGGCGCGAGCTCACGCGGCTGCTGGGCGCCACCGACGCCAACGTGCGCGACCTGATCGGCACGTTGGGCTACTTCAGCCCCACGGTCACGGTGGAGATCAAGGAAACGCCCGAATCCGAAGAGGCCCCGCTGCAGGTCACCGTCAAGGTGGACCCGGGCGAGCCCGCCACCATTGCGCGCAGCCAGGTGCGCTTTGCGGGCGTCAATGCCGATGATCCCGACGGCGCCTCCCAGCGCGCCACCATCGAAGAGGACTGGCCGCTCCAGCCCGGCCAGCGCTTCAGCCAGTCCAACTGGAGCCAGGCCAAGAGCCAGGGCCTGCGCACGCTGCAGTCGCGCCGCTACCCGCTGGCGCGCATCGACTCCAGCCTGGCCGACATCGACGCCGACACGCATGAAGCCGATGTCAGCGTGGCCTACGCGCCCGGCCCGGCCTACACCTTCGGCCCGCTGCGCATCGAAGGCGCCCAGCGCTACGACCCCGTGGGCACGGCCCGCATCGCACGCCTGCCCGAGGGCGAGGAATACGACCAGACCGCCCTGGTCGACGCCCAGCTGCGCCTGGCCAGCAGCGGCTACTACGACTCGGTCTTCCTCACGCTGGCCAACGTACCCCAGCAGGGAGAAAGCGCCGCCGAGGATGAGGAGGCCCTCAAGCGCAAGGGCGCCCAGGTCACCACGCCCGTCATCGCCCAGGTGCGCGAGGCCCAGATGCAGAAATGGGTCTTCGGCGTGGGCATGAGCACCGACACCGGCCCGCGCCTGAGCGTGGACCACATCCACAACCGCCTGCCCTGGCTGGGCTGGCGTGCCGTCACGCGCATGCGTTTCGACCGCAAGAACCCGCTGATCTCCACGCAGTGGACCGCCCTGCCCGATGAAACACTGTGGCGCTGGTTCACCACGGCCAAGGCCGAGCGCGCGCCCTCGGGCGACTTCGATGTCAACAGCCTGCAGCTGCGCGCCGGCCGCACCAAGTCCGAAGACCACATCGACCGCAACTACTACCTGCAGTACGACTACGCCAAGACCCAGGGCGAGGGCGCGCCGCCCTCCAGCTCGTCGGTCACGGCCAACTACGGCTGGACCGGGCGCTACTTCGACAGCACGCTGGCGCCCTCCTCGGGCTTCGGCTTCGCCTGGGAAGTCGGCGCGGGCACCACGCTCACGCCCCAGCGCACGCCGTTCGGCCGCGTCTCCGGCCGCTGGCTCAGCCTGATTCCCATCGGCGAGGTCGATCCCGAGACCAAGCGCCGCAGCCGCCTGGCGCTGCGCGCCTCCGGCGGCGCCCTGCTGGCCCGCAAGGATGCCGACCTGCCCGTCACCCAGCTGTTCATCACCGGCGGCGACAACACCGTGCGCGGCTACGGCTACCAGAGCATCGGTGCACGCACCGACAGCGGCAAGGTCATCGGCGGGCGCTACATGGCCGTGGGCAGCATCGAGTGGCAGCGACCCATCGTCATCAAGGGCAACACGCAGGACTGGGAGCACGCCGTCTTCCTGGACGCCGGCACCGTGGGCGATGCGCCCGACTCCATGTACATGCGCGTGGGCGTGGGCACTGGCCTGCGCTGGCGCAGCCCCGTGGGACCCGTGCAGGCCGACATCGCCTGGGGCGCCCAGGAAAAACAGCTGCGCCTGCACCTGCGCCTGGGCTTCAACTTCTGACCATGGTGGATTCCCGCTTGAATACCCCTGCCTCCTCCGCCGCGCCAGATCAAAGCCCCCAGGCGTCCCCTCCCCAGCCGGCGCCCCCGCCCGCGCCCCGCCGCCGCCGCTGGCTGCGCGCCCTGCTCTGGTTCTTCCTGGTCCTGGTCCTGCTGCTGGCCGCCCTGCTGGGTTCCGCATGGTGGTGGGCCGGCCGCGCAGATTCGCTGGCCTACACCCTGCAGCGCGTGGCCGGCTGGCTGCCCGCAGGCCAGAGCCTGCAGGCCAAGGAAGTCACCGGCACCGTGCGCCAGGGCGGGCGCATCGGCTGGCTGCAATGGCAAAGCCCCACCATGAAGGTGGAGCTGCGCGACGCCACCATTGGCTGGCAATTGCGCCCCCTGCTGTCGCGCACCGTGCGCCTGGGCGAAGTGCGCATCGCCGAGCTGAGCATTGCCAGCACGCCCGACCCCGAGGACAAGAAACCCGTCGAGCCACTGCAGCAGCTCGTGCTGCCCGTGAAGATCGACGTGCCCTTCCATGTGGAGCGCATCGTCTGGCAAGGCCCGCCCCAGGCCGAGGTGCTGGGCCTGCAAGGCCACTACGTCTACGACGGCAGCGAGCACCAGCTGGACGTGCGCGACCTGCAATGGGCCGATGGCAACTACCAGGCCAGGCTGCGCCTGCAGGCCCGTGCGCCCATGGCCATCCAGGCCGAGCTGCAGGGCGACCTGCAGGCGCCGGCCCTGGCTTCGGACGACGAGGCCTCCACGGCCAAGGCCCCCAAACCTGCACCGCTGGCCGTGCAGGCCAAGGCACAGATCGACGGCACCCTGGCCACCGCCGCTGCGCAACTGGGCATCAAGCTCCAGGTTGATGCCAAGCCCGGGACGGTGTCCGAGGAAACGCCTGCCCCTCCCGCCGTACAGAAATCCGCCAAGGCCGATGGCAAGAACGGCAAGGCCAGGGAGCGCAAGGAAGCCGCCCCCGTGTCCGAACCCATGCATGCGGACATCGAGGCCAGCATCCGGCCCTGGCAGCCCCAGCCGCTGCAGACCGCGCGCGCCCAGCTCAGCCAGATCGACATCGCCGCCTTCTGGCCCCAGGGACCGCGCACCCGCATCAGCGGCGAATTGCAGGCCGGGCCGGATGGCAAGGCAGCTGATACAGCCCAGGCACCAGCCACGACACCAGGCACGGCACCCGCCACGGAACAGGCATCGGACCAGGCACCAGGCTCGGCCATCGCCACCACCGCCTGGCAGCTGACGACACGCCTGAACAACGCCATGCCCGGCCCCTGGGACCGCCAGCGCCTGCCGCTGGACCAGATCGAGGCCGCGGTGCGCTATGACGGCCAGCAGTGGCTGCTGGAGCAGGCGCAGATCGCCATAGGCTCGGGCAGCATCGACGCCCAGGGCCGCTTCGAGCCCGCCACCAAGGTCTTCGAAGGCCAGGCCAAGGTCCAGCGCCTGGATCCCGCCGCGCTCTACAGCATCCTGGAAGCCGCACCGCTGCAGGGCGAGCTGCGCGCCAGCACCACGGCCGAGCAGCAGGTGGACTTCAGCGTGGACATCCAGGCCGCAGCCGCGCCCGCGGGCGGCAAGCGCCAGCCCCTGCGCATAGAGAAACTCGCCACCAAGGGCCGCTGGGCCCAGCCCGTGCTGTCGCTGGAGAACCTGCAGCTTGATGCACTGCAGGCCTCGGTGCGCAGCCGCAGCCTGCAGTTCGACACCGAACAGCAAAAACTGCAGACCGTGCTGAAGGCCGAGCTGCCCGGCGCCGAGCTCTCGCTGGACGGCCACATCAGCCCCGCCGCAGGCCAGGGCAGCAGCCAGCTCAAGCTGTCGTCACTCACCGCCCTCACGCAATGGCTGCGCAAGCTGCCCGGCATGAAGGACCCGCTGGCCGGCACCCTGATCGAAGGTCAGGCCCAGCTGGACGCCAGCTGGCGCGGCGGATGGGGCGCACTGCAAAAGCGCATGAAGGCCGCCGTGGGCGACCCGCTTCCCGCCAGCGGCCTGCAACTGCAGGCCGACCTGCAGGCCGCCAAGCTGCGCTACCTGCCCGCCAACACGCCGCCCGAGCAGGCGCTGGAGCTGCCCGAGCTGCGCCTGGCCCTCAAGGGCTCGCCCGAGCAGGCCAGCCTCACCCTCACCGGCCAGGCGAAGCGTGGCACGCAGACCGCGCAGATCGACACGGCCCTGCAGGCAGGCCTTGCCACGGCGCGCGGTGCCGCGCCCCTGGACTGGCAGGCCAGCATCGACAGGCTGCAGGCACGGCTGAATCCGGGCCAGGACCTGCCCGGCCCCTGGCAGTTGCAACTGGCGGGCAAGCAGCCCGTGCAGATTGCCCAGCGCACCACGGGCCGTACCGTCCTGTCCACCACGTTCACGGCATCGGCCGGCAGCCTGCAGGTCACGCCGCCCACGCTGGCCCAGCGCCGCGCCAATGCCGAGGCGCCGCAGCCCGTGCTGCTGGCCTGGGACGACACCCGCGCCACCCAGGGCGGCGACGGCCGCTGGGCCCTGCGCAGCACCGGCCGCGCCCAGGCCCTGCCGCTGGCCTGGGTCGATGCCCTTTCCATGGCCGAGGAGCCTCCGCTGGCCGCCATGGGCCTGAGCGGTGACCTGAGCTTCAATGCCCGCTGGGACCTGGACACCACCGGCCCCGCGCTCAAGGCCGAACTGCTGGTCGAGCGTGCCGCCGGCGACCTGCGCCTGGCCGTGGAAGACGGCTCGGGCACCACCGTCATCCACACCACCGGCCCGCGCTCCAGCAAGCCCGGCGAAGTGCGCACGCATACCGTGCGCGGCGCCGGCATGCGCGCCCACATCAAGCAGGCCCGCCTGAGCGTGCGCGCCCAGGGCGACGACGTGCAGGCCAAGCTTGAGTGGGACAGCGAACGCGCCGGCACCCTGACCGCCCAGCTGGGCACGCGCCTGGCCCAGCAGGACGGCACCTGGACCTGGCCCGAGAAGGCCCCGCTGTCCGGCCAGATCGACGCCCGCATGCCCGACATCGGCATCTGGGCGCTGTTCGCCCCGCCCGGCTGGCGCGTCACCGGATCGCTGCAGGCCAAGGCCGAGATCAGCGGCGACCGCCAGAACCCGCAGTGGCAGGGCAATCTCTCGGCCGACGGCCTGAGCATCCTGTCCGCGCTGGACGGCATCGACCTGCAAAACGGCGTGCTGCGCGCCCGCCTGCAAGGCAACCGGCTGGACCTGACCGAACTGCGCATGCAGGGCGGGCGCGGCAGCAATGCGCGCATCCTGGGCTACAGCGGCAACCTCACCACGGCACCGCGCGAAGGCGGCGAACTCACGGGCTCGGGCTTCGTGCGCTGGGACCCGCCCAATGCCGATGGAAGCAACTCCGGCCTGAGCATGGACCTGCGCGCCCAGGCCACCAGGCTGCAGGTGCTGGTGCGCGCGGACCGCCAGGTCAGCATCTCCGGCGGCCTGCAGGCCAAGCTGGAGCAAGGCCAGTTCACGCTGCGCGGCGACCTCACCACCGACCGCGCCACCATCATCCTGCCCGAGGAATCCGCCCCATCGCTGGACTCCGACGTGGTCGTGCACTCGGCCGCCTCGCGCAAGGCCGAGCAGGAAGCGGCGCGCAAACAGCAGCAGGCCGACCGCAAGGCCCAGGCCCGCGCGGAAACCATCAAGCTGCCCGACATCCTCGTCAAGCTCGACCTGGGCCGCGACTTCGCGCTGCAGGGCTACGGCATCACCACGCGCCTGGAAGGCGCGCTGGAAGTGCAGGGTCCCACCGTGGCGGGCGGCCCGCCGCGCATCACCGGCGAGATCCGCACCGTGCAGGGCCGCTACCGCGCCTGGGGCCAGTCGCTGGACGTGGAGACCGGCCTCATCCGCTTCAACGGCCCCTACGCCAACCCCTCGCTGGACATCCTGGCGCTGCGCCCGAACATCGCCGTGCGCGCAGGCGTGCAGGTGCAGGGCACGGCCAACGCCCCGCGCGTGCGCCTGTACTCCGACCCCGAAATGCCCGATGCCGAAAAGCTCTCCTGGGTGGTCATGGGCCGCGACCCCGCCACGGGCGGCGCCGAAAGCGCCCTGCTCCAGCAGGCCGCGCTGTCCCTGCTCAGCGGCGGGCGCAACAACAGCGGCAAGATCGCCAGCAACCTGGGCCTGGACGAAATCGGCTTCAAGGGACCGGGCGGCGAAGGCTCCACCGGCGCCGCCCTCACCCTGGGCAAGCGCCTGTCCAGCGACCTCTATGTCACCTACGAGCAAAGCCTCTCGGGGGCCATGGGCACGCTGTACATCTTCTACGACCTCTCGCGCCGCCTCACCCTGCGCGGCCAGACCGGGGAAACCAGCGCGCTGGACCTGATCTACACCGTGCGCAAGGACTGACGCCCCAGCGCACCGCATGCCGCCCTCCCGGCGGTGCGCGGGGCGGGTCCGGCGTGGGTTTACAATCGCCGTTTGCTCCTCTCCGTAGTTCAATGGATAGAACGGGCGCCTCCTAAGCGCCAGATACAGGTTCGATTCCTGTCGGAGGGACCATCAGATGGTTTTTGCATCAATCATTTGCGCGCACTGTAAATCGTCCGGTGACATACCGGGGACATGAATCGTGCAGAAACGACAAGAGCCCCTCGACACCGGATAGGGTGTTGAGGGGCTTTTTGCATTGCGCACCGTCATAGATCGCGATTCGCCCCGCTCCCGTTCGGGGCGATCGTCCAGAGCCAGTCCTATGTACGGAACCGATAGCGCAGGCTGACGAGCTGCTGCAGCCTCGGCGCACCCATCAAGCACGCGGGCTGAGTCGCTTGCGGTTTGGCATGAATTGGATGGAGCCTTTGCCCGACTGCCGCAGCATGAAGACTCAATGGCCGCAGGACCCTGCACCTGTAGCACAAACACAACAACTGGGGGGACTCTCTCCTACCCCAGCACCCCCTGAAGACGCGCCTGGCAACGCGATCTGCTCAGATTTGCTCAGATTCAAAATGTTTCTGCTTGTTCTAATTTGTAGCAAAAGTCTCACTATGAGACCAGGGGCCAAACCTCCGGTCTAAGCAGGTCTTCTTTCCAGCCTCCCCAATCCTCAAGGCGTGCATTGCAAGCTCTCAGGGGTTTTCCTCAAAGGTGTCCACACATGATTCAGCGTCGTTCTTTGCAGCACGTCCTCGCCGCCGCTTCGCTCTCACTCATTGCCTGTGCCGTAAGCGCCGCCGATTACGCCTATATTCCCAATTCAAACAGCAGAACAATTTCGGTCATCAATACCGCGACTGGAGAACTCGCCACCACATTAAGTCCAGCAAGCATGGACGCAACGTTAAATGATAACATCTACACTCTTGCATTGCGACCAGGCGCCAACAATGAGTCATGGTTCGGGCAATACAGATCCAACAACAAACTGGGAGTTATTGACACAACAAACAACTCCCTAAAAGCAGTTATCGACAACACTGGAGCATCTGTCTCCATCACCTTTTCTGCAGATGGTGCCATCGCCTACGTCAGTGATTACGTCAATAGTAAGCTGCATATTATAGACGCCAACTCCAAACAAATAACTGCCAGCTTAAATACGGGATGCTGGGCAATCTCCTCTGCACTAAGCCAAGACGGTGCCTCACTTTATGTGCGGTGTGGAGACACTGGTGAGATCAAAAAACTGGATACTGCCACCAACACGTTATCCACACTGGAAAACGTCTCAAATTCGGGATTTGGCTTGGCTTATGACCCGACAGGAGCCGGAAAACTATATACGTCGAGCAATGCTGGCAACACGGTTGGCCTCATCGATTTGGCAGACAACACGGTTACTCAGATCACAATAAGCGGCATTGATGGCACCGCCAGGGCAGTAGCAGTTCGAAAGAATGGCAGCAAACTATATGTTGGCGGAAACAACAATGTACTGCACGTCGTTGACACTGCCAACACCTCAACACAGAAAACGCTCACACTGAGCGGTGCGGTCTCAGGTATCACGGGCCTTGGTATCTCGGCAAACGATGCGGCGCTGTATGCTGTAACAGCGAATGGCACAGTCCATGTCATTGATGTCGCCACCGATACGGAAACCAAGACGATATCTGCCGCAGCCGGCGCCTCTTCTTTCTGGATCTGGGGTGACTTCCTCGGCAACGTCGTCGCCAGTGCCACGCCGGGCGGACCCTCGGTGGCATCGATTGCCCCGCAGGGCACACCATCGGCCAGCGCCACAAGCATCGATTTCACAGTGACCTTCAGCGAAGAGGTCAACGGAGTTGACGCCACCGATTTCGCGCTGACCGCTACAGGCACCGCCAGCGGCACGCTGGGCACGCCATACAGCGCTGACGGCGGCATCACATGGACTGTGCCCGTCACCGCCATCAGCGGCACGGGCAGCGTGCGCCTGGACCTCAACAGCAGCGGCACCGGCATCGAGAGCACCGCAGCAGCCAAGCCCATTGCAGGGGGCTTCGCGACAGGAACCGTGCACAACGTTGATGTACAGGTGCCAGTCGCTGGCGCTTGTGGCACGGCGGCGGGCCAAGCCACGGCACTTGCCCCTGCAGCGGGCCTGTGCAGCGCGGGCACGGCTACGGCGATCTCCAGCGCCAGTGGCAAATACACCTGGCAGTGCCAGGGCTTGAACGGCGGCAACGCCAACAGCTGCGAAGCCCCCTGGTCCACCGCTGGAGGCAGCAAGGCAATGGTCGCACTGCAGCCAGCCAACGGCTGGCAGGTGAGCAACGCCAGCTTCAGCACCACGCCACCCGCGACCGCTCCGCAAGGCGTGACTTTCCCCTCCGGACTGCTCTCGCTGAATCTCAGCAGCGGCAACCTGGGCAGCGATGCAACCGTCACCCTGAACTTCAGCACACCGGTGCCTGCAGGCGCGGTATACATGAAGTACGGCCCCAGCCCTGATGGTTTCAACTGCCAAGGCACAGCATGTGCTCAACCACACTGGTACCAACTGCCTGCCAACCGTGCTGTGCTGGCATCGGACCGGCTGAGCGCCACGTTGACGCTGACCGACGGCGGGCTCGGCGACAACGACGGCATAGCCAACCAATCCATCCAGGATCCGGGTGGCTTTGCACTGCTGGCAGCACCCGCCAGCACTGCGGCGATTCCCACCCTGTCTGAATGGGGCATCATCGCGCTGTCGTCCCTTCTGGCCATGTTCGGCATCGCAAGAATGCGCCGCCGCCAGGGCTGAAAACACAAGCCACCTGTGAACTGCACCCCAAAAGTTGGACACCAGTCCAACCTTTGGGGTGTTTTTCATGGCGAAGTACGACGAGCGTTTGAAGCTAGAAGTTATTCAGAAGCATTTATTGGGGTCGGCCGGTCAGAGGGCGCCGGCGGGCCAGACGCAGGCAACGCTGATTGTCCTTGAGTGGCTTGCAGGTAGTTCGGCCTGAGCGGGCCAGGCAATGGTTCTCGAAAAGCCATCAATCAGCCTTCGGCGGCTTCCAGAAAGAACCACCCAGCACATAGCTGATTCCCATGAAGGTCACCGCCGTTGCCAATGACCAGATGGCACCCACGCCGTATCCCCAAAAAACCCAGGGCTCTTCGTGGTTCACCAGAACCTCGACAGCACCAAGGGCCATCCCAGTCAAGGCACCGCCGACTCCAACGACCACACCAAACCACCAAATAGCGATTGCCAGTCTTGCCACCACAGCCTGCCCCCAATGAAGTTGGGCGAGATGGTACACAAATGCATGTGGACTGAAGGTTGCGAGCGTTGTGAGAGGGAGCCACGCGCACACGCTTTCGAAAATATTCTTGAAATATAAAACCGGCCGCCTGCATCAATTCGGCGCGGCTGGTGCCCGGCGATGCGGAGTCCGGCCCACGCACTCGCCTGCTGGCAGAAGCGGCCCAGGCGCTGGTGCAGATATCAGAGAGCCCGGTGGACGGGATCGTGTTTCCACGCACCACGCTGTACGAATTGCAAGCGAGGCTGGACACCGGCGCAACACCATCGCAGTGGCGCGAACTGGCCCGCGAGGCCAACTACGAGGTCCAGCAGTTGGCGCAGGTGCTGATGCAAATGGGCGACCACCAGAACACGGAGAGCCAAATCGTGGCGCACGGCATGGCGGCACGCATCTCGCAGTTGTCGGAGATCGTTTACGTGGCAGCCGCCCTGCATGGCGAGCACCGTGATGGCTGGGGCTCGCCGGTCCTGCGCGACGTGCGCCATATCTTTGAAGGCGGCATGGGCCACCTGGGATGAACGGGGCGCGGCTCAGCTCTGGACGACGACGTTCTCCAGCCTCAGCACCGCTTCGCGCACCTCGCCCAGGCGCGTGTCCTGCGCCTGCGAGGCCTGGATGATGGTGTCCATGATGTCGCTGGCGTTCACGGCCGCTGCGCGCATCTGCTTCATCATGTCGCCCGATTCATTCACACGCTCGAAGCCCAGTTGCACACTGGCCGCAGACGCACCGATGACGGATTTGACCTCCCTGGCGGCCTCGGCGCAGCGCTGGGCCAGGCTGCGCACTTCGCCGGCCACGACACCGAACCCGCGCCCCTGCTCGCCCGCACGCGCGGCTTCGACGGCGGCGTTGAGCGCCAGCAGATTGGTCTGGAAGGCAATGCCATCGATCAGGCCCACCATCTCGCCAATGCGCCGGGAGTTGCTGGAGATGCTGGACATGGCGTCGACCGCGCTGTCCAGGGCCACGTCGCCGCGCTGGGCAATGCGCGTCACGTCCCGCGCCTGTGCATGCGCGTCATGCGCCTGGGCAGCGCTGTCGCGCACCAATTGCTGCAGTTGCTCGAAAGCCGATTGCACCAGGCGCGTGGCCTCGTAGCGCTGCGTGATGTCGGTGGCGTACTTCACCACCTTGAAGGGCTGGCCGGACTGGTTGAGCACGGGGCTGTAGTTGGCCTCGATCCAGACATCGTTGCCCAGGCGCCCTATGCGCCGGAACTGGCCCCGGTAGTGCTTGCCCTGCGACAGGTGCGCCCAGAAGGCCGCGTACTCGGCCGAACTGCGCTCCTGCGGGGCCACGAACATGCTGTGGTGCCGGCCGACCAGCTCGTCTTCGGACGCATAGCCCATGGCCTCCAGAAAATTGCGGTTGCAGCGCAGGATGCTGCCGTCCAGGCCGAACTCGATCACGGCCTGGGCCCTGCCTACCGCCGCCAGCTGGCTGCTGGCTTCGGCGTCGCGCAGCACTTCGGCCGAGATATCCATGGCGTACTTGACGACCCGCAGCACCTGCCCACGGCTGTCGAGCACAGGGCTGTAGTTGGCCTGCAGCCAGACCTCCCGCCCCTGGCGGTCGATTCGCCGGCACCGGCCCACAAAGGCCTGCCCACGCGCAAGCCGTGCCCAGAAGTCCCGATAGTCCCGAGCCTGCGCATCCGCCGGGTCCAGGAAGATGCGGTGGTGCTGCCCGCGCAGCTCGTCCAGCTCATAGCCCATGAGGTCCAGAAACTGCGCGTTGGCGAAGAGGATGTGGCCCTGGGGATCGAGCTCTATGACGGCCTGGGTGCTGTACAAGGCCTTCAGTTGGGAGCTTGGGGAATCGGAACGCAGGCCGAGCCTGGACAGGATGGAGCGGATGCCGCGCATGGGAGCCCTTGTTATTCAGCGCTGAATGGGTGATTGGCGCCCGACAATGGGCTGGTCTGGCAACGATTGTATCTGTTTGCTATTTTCCGCGTCCTTCGCATTGACGTGCACTTCCTGTCAGAAGACGCCTACAGAAATAAAAAAACTCCTCTTCAATTCACAATTGTTTGCATTTTCTCAAGGCATCCAATTCCCTTTTCTGACCCAAGTCTTTCAAGCAGTAAGAAACACATGTAACTAATTGATATAGAGTTCGCATCATTCCGTCGCCTGGCGGCGTCCTCTGTCTTGTGTGCTTGAAAAATGTCTTGTGGCGTTCGGGTGATCGATTTGACTTCCAGCCTGGGCGGCCGCGCCCTGGCCAAGCTGGGCGTGGCCTACGCCCCCGGCAAACCGCGGGTTGCCGTGAGGCTGGCGGACTCGGAAAGCGCCCCTGTCATCGACTGGGGCGGACCGCCGGGGCGGGATGAGCCGCTGTGCGAGCCCTCGGCGCCGAGCGCCCTGGTGCTGCTGATCGGCCCCGGCGCCGTGCATCAGGCCAGGGAGTTGTTTCAAAGAGCATTGAATGAGGCCGTGCGTTGCGTACGCATTTTTCTGATGCCAAGCGCCATCATGGAAGAAATAGCGCTCAAGCAAATGCTGATGCCGCACCATGAATCCATTCAGCTTTACCGATTACCGGACAGCAGTTCAGAAACACTTTGGTTTGTTTTGATCGAAGAGCTGCAGAAGCTCTCAGCCCGATTTTCATCCGGTGGCAACACCGATTTCAGAAAAAGAGAAGTTTCAATGTCAAGCAATCTATCCCAATCCATGCAATCCATTATTTCCATCGAAGGCGCCATGGCGGCGGCCCTGGTGGACCATCAAAGCGGGATGTGCCTGGCCCAGGCGGGCAGCGGCGTGGATCTGGAGCTTGCTGCGGCAGGCAATACCCAGGTGGTGCGGGCCAAGCTCAAGACCATGGAGTCGCTGGGACTGCGCAAGGGCATCGAAGATATTCTGATCACCCTGGGCGACCAATACCATTTGATCCGCCTCATCCCCAACAGCCCCGGGCTGTTTCTCTACCTGGTGCTGGACAAGGCCCGTGGCAACCTCGCCCTGGCCCGCTACAAGCTGACGGATATCGAGCGGTCGCTGAAGGTGTGATCCTGGGACTGCGGGGCTTGGGCCGAGGCATGGCCGGCCCGGTCATCCGGTTGCCCACTCGGCTACCATCGGTGCCCCAATCCCCATGCAGTTTCCCCGAAAGGCCCTCATGCTGCTGTACGCCGATTCGCAATTCGCCTCTCCCTATGCCATGTCCGTGTTCGTTGCGCTGAAGGTCAAGGGGATTGACTTCGAGTTGCGCACGCTGGACCTTTCGGCGGGACAGAACACCGGGGCGGACTATGTGGCGGCGTCACTGACGGCACGGGTGCCCACGCTGGTGGATGGCGATTTCAGTCTGTCGGAGTCTTCAGCGATTTGCGAGTACCTGCAGGACCTCTTTGGCGGCGCCCCGCTCTACCCCCAGGATGCGCAGGCGCGTGCCCGCGTGCGTCAGGTCCAGGCCTGGCTGCGCAGCGATCTGATGGCACTGCGCTCGGAGCGCAGCACCGAAGTGGTGTTCTACCGCCCCACGCCCACGCCGCTGTCGGATGCGGGCCAGGCTGCGGCGCGCAAGCTGTTTTCGATGGCAGGAGCCTTCATCCGCTCGGAAGATGACCACATCGCCGGCCCATGGTCGATTGCCGATGTGGATCTGGCGCTGATGCTCAATCGCCTGGTGCTCAACGGCGATGCCGTGCCTGCGCCGCTGGCCGCCTATGCGCGCCGGCAGTGGCAGCACCCCGCCGTCCAGCAGTGGCTGGCACTGCCCCGCCCGCCCCTGGCAGGCTGATCCGAACGGATACGGCAGGCCATGGACAGCCTTCTCTACATGGGCGTGCGGATCACGCCCGCGTCACTTCCCAGCGATGCCTCGCCAGGCGCCTGGCTGCCGCGCGCCACCTTGCTGGAGGTGGCCAGCGGCAAGGCCCTGGAGGCCGTCACCGATGACCAGCCCTGCGACACGCAGCCAGAGGCCGATGCCCGCGCGCTGCGGCTGGGCAAGCGCCATGTGATGAAGGTGCTGCACCAAGGCTGAGAAGCCAGGGTGCTGGCGCCTGCCCGCGCCCCTCAATCCATCTTCACGGCCACCAGCTTCCACCCCATCAGGCCTTCTCGCCTGAAGATGAAGCCGCCCGGCTCGCCGCGCGGGTGCACGAAGACCTTGGACCAGCCCTGGTACTCCACGGAGTAGTCCTTGCGCGGCGGCCCGCCCTGGGTGTCCACGCCCACGCCTGCGGCGGCCACGTCCGTGGGTTTGCCGGGCTTGCCTTTTTCCAGCATGAGCATGACGCCGTCGGGCGAGACCAGCGCCTCGGTGAACTGGCTGACCAGGCCCTGGGCCAGTTGCTGGCCAAAGCCGGCCAGGGGGTTGGAGGCGCTGTCGCCCGAGCCGCCCATCTGGGACTGCAGCCTGGCCATCATCTGGCCCTTGATGCTTTCGCGCAGCGCGGGGAAGTCCACGTAGCCGGACAGGGCCTGGGCGTCGCGGCGCTCCACGGCCTTGCCGATCTGGTGCAGGGCGATGTAGGGCGATGCGTAGAGCAGTCCGGCCGCAGCCACGCAGAGGGCGGCCAGCGCGCGGGCAAGGGTTTTGGGTTTCATGGATCTCTTTCGTGAAGGCAGGCCAGGGGCCTCGCGCAAGCGCGGATGAACGCGCATAAACCGCGCATGCACAGCGCATAGAGGCGGATTCTAGGCGGGCCGTTCGGCGCCGCAGCCATTGCCAGGGCCGTTGCCGCCTGTATTTTTCATAGCGAAACAATAGCGAAGCAATACGCAGAGAGCCCCTATCAGGCCAAGGCCAATACCTGAAAAACTGGTATTGCCTGGAGCATTCGATTCATACTATAGTTTGTAACAAATAGTTTACAAACCAATACAACATGGATCGCCATTGGCCACGCAGGCCACGGCAAGCCAGCATCGCCGTTTCCGGATGCCTGTGAGCATTTGTGCAGACCGGGCATTTCCCGTTAGTGAAATCTCATTTTCATTACCGAGTCCGTTGTGAGAGATGCTAGTCATCACGGGGCGGCCTGACAACGCAAGTACCCACCAACCATCCGCAATGCATGCAAAGGACGCAGTATGAATAATTTCAAGTTATCGACTCGCCTGACCGCCTTGATTGGTTTTCTCTCACTGCTCATGATCGTGATCGGCGCTTTCGGGCTATATGGAATCAGCGAGTCCAACCGCCGATTCAAGGTGGTCTATGAGGAGCGCCTGGTCGCACTGGGCGATCTGCTGGAAGTGCAGCGCCTGCTGCTGCGCAACCGCCATGCGGTCTCGGGCGCCATTGCCGTGCACCTGCCCGAGTACACGCAGCAAAAGCAGCAAGAGATACAGACCAACATCAACGACGTGAACAAGTTCTGGACCTCGTTCCGCCAGACCCGGCTGACCGAGGAAGAGGCGCAGCTGGCCGACCGCTTCGAGGCCGTGCGCGCGCTGTTCCTGCAGGGCTTTCTGAAGCCGGCCCAGCAGGCGCTGCAGTCCGGGGACCTGGCGCTGGCCCGGCAGCTGCTGATCGACAAGGACGAGGCGCTGTACGCGCCGCTGCGTGATGTGATCGTGCAGCTGACCGCCCTGCAGACCCGCGTCGCCAAGGAGGAATACGACGCCGCGCAGTCGCTCTACCAGGTGATTTTTGCGGTGGCCGTGGGCTCCATCATCGCGGGTGTGCTGCTGGGGGTGTTGCTGGGCTGGTCCATCATCCGCAACATGGCGCGGTCGCTGCGCCTGGCCATCCATACGGCCGATGCCGTGGCGGCGGGCGACCTGACACGGCACATCGATGTGCGCGGCAAGGACGAGGTGTCCATGCTGCTGCGCGCGCTGCAGACCATGCAGGAGGGGCTGCGCGGCGTGGTGCGCCAGGTGCACCAGGGATCGGTCAGCGTGGCAGCTGCCAGCGGGCAGATCGCGCAGGCCAACCAGGACCTGTCCTCGCGCACCGAAAGCCAGGCCAGCGCGCTGCAGCAGACGGCCGCCTCCATGGAGCAGCTCAGCTCCACCGTGCGCCAGAACGCCGACAACGCGCAGATGGCCAACCAGCTGGCGCTGGGTGCCTCCACCGTGGCCGAGCAGGGCGGCGAGGTCGTGCGGCAGGTGGTGGACACCATGCGCGGCATCAGTGATTCCAGCCGGCAGATCGCCGACATCATCAATGTGATCGACGGCATTGCCTTCCAGACCAATATCCTCGCGCTGAACGCGGCCGTGGAAGCCGCGCGTGCGGGCGAGCAGGGCCGGGGCTTTGCCGTGGTGGCCACCGAGGTGCGCGGCCTGGCCAGCCGCAGTGCCGAGGCCGCCAAGCAGATCAAGCAACTGATCACCGACAGCGCCAGCCGCGTGCACAACGGCAGCGCGCTGGCCGACCAGGCCGGCACGACCATGGCCGAGGTGGTGGACGCCATACGCCGCGTGACGGATCTGATGGGCGAGATCAGCGCCGCCAGTTCCGAGCAAAGCTCGGGCGTGGCGCAGATCGGCCAGGCGGTCACGCAGATGGACCAGGCCACCCAGCAGAACTCGGCGCTGGTGGAGGAGATGGCCGCCGCCGCCTCCAGCCTGCGTGGCCAGGCCGGCGACCTGGTGCGCACGGTGGGCGCCTTCAAGCTGGAGGCGGCAAGCGGCCATCAGCATGCCGCCGTGGAGCTGCAGCGCAGGCAGCCCATGCTGGCAGCAGGCTGAGGCGGAAAGAAAAAAGAGCGCGCGCGAGAAGCAGCGAGACAGGCCGGAGCAAGGCAGCAACAGGTCTTGGCCGCCGGGCCAGGCCTGCGGCTGGCTCAATGCAGCGCGGTGCCCCTGGCTTCGCGGCTGCGCGCCATCTTGACGCGGTACATGGCCGCATCGGCCTTTTGCAGCGCGTCGTCGGCGTCAATGGAGTCCGGCCGCAGGCAGACCACGCCCACGCTGGCGCCGCCGTAGTCCAGCGTCTTGCCATCGGACAGATCGACCTGGAAGGCCGAGGCATCCGACAGGCGCTGCTGCAGTTCACGCGCCACGGCATCGGCCTCACTGCCGAACAAGGGACCCACGCCGATGAAGACGAACTCGTCCCCGCCAAAGCGCGCCAGCATGTCGGCGCTGCGCAGGTGGGCGGACAGGCGTTCGCCCATGGCACGCAGCAGCGCGTCGCCGGCCTCGTGGCCGTGCTCGTCGTTGACGTTCTTGAAGCGGTCCAGGTCGATGAAGCCCACCACCACACATTCCTGACTGCGTGCGCAGCGCGCAATGAGCCGGCCCAGCTCATCGGTGAGGCAGCGCCGGTTGGGCAGGCCGGTCAGCGGGTCCAGCAAGGCCAGTGCCGCCAGCTCCCGGTTGGTCCGGTTCAGGCTGGCGATGAGCTGCTCGCGCTCCACGCGCTCGGCAATCAGGTTGGCGAACAGGCGCAGCATGCCTTCGGCCTCGCTGCTCAGGGCCTGCGAGGACTTGCTGGCCGCGCACAGCGTGCCGTAGAGCTGGCCATCCGAAAAACGCACGGGCGCGCTGGCGTAGGTGCGTATGCCCAGTTCACGCGCGGCCTCGGAGTCTCCCCAGCAGGCGCCCACATCGGGCGTGTACATGCGGCCTTCGTCCAGGGCGCGCTTGCACAGCGTGTCGCCCCAGGGAACGACCAGGCCCTCGGGAATCTGCATCTCGCTGGCGTTGCGCGCGTACAGCACGCGCTGCTGGCCCTGTTCTTCGTTGATGGTGGTGAGATAGGTGGACTCCAGCTGCGTGCTCTCTTCGAGCATTTGCAGCAGGGGCCGCGTCAACTCTTCCAACGAATGCGCCTGGGTCACGGACTGGGACAGGCGCTGGACAAGGGACTCCATGAAATACCTCTCGAAATAACTACGGATGCAGACTGCCCGCGCGCCTGATGAGGGAATGGCAAGGCAGGCGGGCCGGCACCAATTTGGGGATTGTGACCCGGCCGGACGCAGGCGGGAAGCATTCCCGCCGCGCGCTACACGCCGATAGGCCTGCGCGCCACGCGCCGCTGTCAGCGGCCCGACACAGGCGGCCATATCACCTGCACGCGCAGGCCGCCCAGCGTGGGCGAGCGGTCGAGCAGCAGGCGTGCGCCATGCCGCTCGGCAATGGTCTGCACGATGGCCAGGCCCAGGCCGCTGCCCTGCGCCTGCTGGCCCGCAGAAGCCGCTGAAGCCGCAGAGGGCCCACGCACAAAGCGCCGCAGCACCAGTTCGCGCTCGCTTTCGGCAATGCCGGGGCCCGAGTCCTCGACCACCAGCGCGCGGCCCTGGGCATCGCTGCGCCAGCCGACATCGACGCGGCCGCCTTGCGGAACGTACTTGACGGCGTTGTCCAGCAGGTTGCGCACCAGCATCTGCAAGGACTGTGCGTCGCCCGCCACGGCAAAGGACTGCCGCAGTTGCGGGGGCTCGCTCAGGCCCATGTCCAGGCCGTGCTGCTGGGCGGCCACGGCCTGGTCTGCCAGGGCCTGCTCCACCACCTCGCGCAGGTCCACTTCGGCAGGTGCGGCCGCGGAAGCGCCGTGCTGCCCCTGCACGCCTTGCACGCCTGGTGCCGTGCCTTGTACCGTGCCTTGGGCTTCCTGCCGCGCCAATGTCAACAATTGTTCGACGAGCCGTGTGGCCCGGTCTATGCCGGCCGAAAGACGCTGCACGGCCTCGTCATGCGCGGCCACATCGGGCGCGCGCTGCAAGGCCACCAGTTGCAGCTTGAGCGCGGCCAGCGGAGAGCGCAGCTCGTGCGCGGCGTCGGCCACGAAGTGCTGCTGCGCCTCAAAGGCCTGGCCCACGCGCTGCAGCAGCGCATTGAGCTCGGCCACCAGGGGCCGCACCTCGTCGGGCAGGCCCTCGGCAGGCACGGGCGCCAGGTCCTGCGGGCGGCGCGTGGCCAGTTCGCGGCGCACGCGCTGCACGGGCGCCAGCGAACTGCGCACCACCCACCACACGGCCAGCGCCAGCACGGGCGCCAGCAGGGCAATGGGCAGCAGGCTTTGCCAGGCGGCGTCGCGCGCCAGCGTGCGGCGCACGCGCATGTCCTGCGCCACCTGGATCACCTGCGAGCGCGTCTGCAGCGAGAACACGCGGTAGACGGTGCCGCGCGCAGGTACGTCGGCAAAGCCCAGCACGGCCATCTGCGGCAGCGCGGCGCCCAGGGCGGATTCAAAAATGCGCAGGCCTTCGTTGGTCCAGACCTGGACGATGAATTCGTGGTTCTCATCCTCGGGCGGCGTGCCCTGGGGCCTGCCGCGCGCATCCACCGGCAGGCCGGCACGCAGCGCAAAGGCGGTCTGCTGCATCTGGTAGTCGAACAGGGTGTCGGTCTGCAGCAGCGCATTGCGGTAGGCCAGCAGGCCCTGCAGCAGCGCCGTGAGCACGATGGCCGCGCCCAGGAACAGGAGCAGCCGCGTGCCCAGTGCACCGGGCAGGCGGCTGCGCGCCCGGGCGACAAGGGAGGAAACAAGGGAGGAAGCCGGCGCCGTCATGGCTTGGGCACCATGTAGCCCACGCCGCGCACATTGAGGATCAGCCCCGCGCCCAGCTTCTTGCGCAGGCCGTGGATGTAGACCTCGATGGCGTTGCTGCTGACCTCGTCGCCCCAGCCGTAGAGCTTGTCCTCGATCTGCTGGCGCGACAGCGTGCTGCCCGGGCGCGCCAGCAGCGTCTCCAGCACCGCCCATTCGCGGCCCGAGAGCACCACGTCGCGGCCATCGACGCTGGCCTCGCGCGTGGCGGGGTTCAGCCGCACGCCTTCGCGCTCGTACAGCGGGTCGGACCCGCCAGAGGCACGCCGCGCCAGCGCGCGCAGGCGCGCGAGCAGCTCGTCCAGGTCATAGGGTTTGACCACGTAGTCATCGGCCCCCGCATCCAGCCCGGCAATGCGGTCGCGCACGGCATCGCGCGCCGTGGCCACCAGCACCGGCGTGCGGTCGCGGCGCCCGCGCAGGCGGCGCAGCACCTGCAGGCCATCCTGCCCCGGCAGGCCCAGGTCCAGCAGCACCATGTCATAGCCATGGCCGCCACCCGGGCCGGGGCACAGGGCCGCATCGGCCTGCAGGCCGTCAAGGACCCAGTCCACCGCATGGCCCTCGCCGCGCAGCAGGGTCTGCACGGCCTCGCCGATCATGGCGTCATCTTCGACAAGCAGTAAGCGCATGGTTGAAGAATAGCTCCCTGGAAGGCTGGCTCAGTTCTGAGGCACATGCCGCCCGAAACTGGCGCGCCCAAACATCAGGGACAGCGAGCAAGGGCCGCCCCGCCGCGAGGCTGTCGTCCCCCTCCTTCGCGAAGCGATTAGAGAGGGGGAAGGCGCGCAGCGACTCAGGGGGTGAGCGGCGGCTACACCGCCGCTTCAATCTTCGGCATGGCCATGCGGGCCTTGGTCAGCGCCATGCCCAGGTTGGCCGTGCGGCGGCAGACGAAGACGGCCACGTAGTCGGGCATGAGCTTGCCGCGCAGGAAGACGTGGATGAGGTTGTCGCTGTTGACGATGAGCTCCTGGAAGTAGTGGTGGCCGTCGTCCTTGAGGCCGCGCGACTTCTTGAACAGGCTCTCGATCATCGAGACATTGGGGCCGTTGAACAGGTCGGCCGTGGCGGCGGCCACCAGGTCGATGACTTCGCGCGGATGCGAGTCCACCGTGCGGATGGCCAGCAGCATGCCGGAGGCGGCATCCACGTAGCCGATGGCCAGGCACTCGGGCACGGACCCGGCCACCTCGCTCAAAACGTTATCCAGGCTCATTGCAGCTTTCCTTTTTTTGTGAATGGATGTGATCGGTCAGCCCATCTTCAGCAGCAGTGCCACTTCGTACGCGTAGAGCAGGTCCTCCTGGGCCTGGGACTGCACGTACTGGGCGTCGATGAGGCGCACGCGGCGCAGCGCCTCGTCGGCGGTGAGGCCCTCGCGCACCAGCCATGCGGCCAGCACCGTGCCCGTGCGGCCCAGGCCGGCCAGGCAGTGCACGGCCAGCACCTCGCCCGCGCGCAGCATGGCCGACATGCGCGCCAGCAGCATCTGGATCTGGGCCACCGTGGGTGATTCGTGGTCGCGCACCGGCAGGTGCAGGTTGCGCAGGCCGTGCTGCTGCAGCGGCTCTTGCGGCAGGTCGTTTTCGGTCAGCGTGATCAGCACGGTGACGCCGCAGCCGCGCAGGGCCTTCAGGTCAAAGTCCATGGACTGCACCACGCCGGGCTGCGGCGCACCGGCCAGCCGGCCCGGCACCAGCCAGGCAAAACCGTTGGGGCCGCGGCTGGCGGGCACGGCCTGCGGGTCGGCGGCCAACGGCTGCCA
The DNA here is from genome assembly GCF_001682645.1 of Delftia sp. JD2. Lineage (NCBI taxonomy): Bacteria > Pseudomonadati > Pseudomonadota > Betaproteobacteria > Burkholderiales > Comamonadaceae > Delftia > Delftia sp. JD2. The sequence continues at coordinate 41,152 of NZ_LFJT01000019.1, read as the reverse complement.
GTCCACCAGCACGGCGGGATTGACGGCGCGCGGCCGGGCAGCGGCAGCGGCAGCGGGTGTCGGTGCGGGTGCGGGTGCGGGTACCGGCGCAGGCATGGATGCAGGCACGGGTGCAGGCGCAGGCTCAGGTGCAGGCATGGGCTCGGATGCAGGCTCGGCGGCCACTGCATCCGACAGAAACTCGGAGATCGCGGCCACGGCCGCTGCAGGCAGCGGAGGAGGCAGGGGCACGCCCTCCTCCAGGTCTTCGGCCCGCGCATCGGGAGAGGCCACGGCACAGCTGCCGGTGCGCAAGAACTGCTGGCCCGCCAGCGACAGCGGTGCACGCAGAAAGGCTTCCATGGATTGCGCCTCGGCGATGCGGCCGCCGGCCAGCAGCAGCATGTCCTGCGCCACGGCCTGTGCGTGCTGCTGCTGGTGCGTGCTCATCAGCACGGCGGTGCGCTGACCCACCTGGCGCAGCAGTTCCAGCAGCACGAAGGCCTCGTAGCCCTCCAGCTCGGCCGTGGGCTCGTCCACCATCAGCAGCGCCGGCTCGGCCAGCGCCTCGCGCAGGATGGCCACGGCCCGCTGCTGCACCGGGGACAGCTGCAGCGCCGGCTGGTCGAACATCAGCGCAAGCTCGGGGAAGCCGAAGGCCTGCACCTGGGCGCGGCACCAGTCGCGCAGCTCATGCGGCACCAGCTTGAGACGGGGGCGCGCCAGCTCCACGATGGCATCGAAGGTGCTGGCCATCATCAGCCTGGCCTGCTGCTGCACCAGGCGCGGCGCCTGCATGCCGCTGCGCCATGGCTGGCCAGCGTAGCGCGTGCTGCCCCAGCGGCGAAAACGCGGGTTGGCGGCATTGAGATCGGCCAGCGTGCGCAGCAGGGTGGATTTGCCCGATCCCGAAGGCCCCAGCAGAACGGTGACGCCCCGGGCGGGCAGTGCGAAGTCCACCTCAGCCAGGATGACGCGCGCACCGAACGATGCGCCCAAACCCGCCACCTGCAAGCTGTAGTCCTGATTCAAAGCCGTGCCCCTCCTGTGATGCGTTGCGCCCCCAGGGGCCGTATTCCGTGAATCAAGACGGTCAGCGCACGCCTCGATGGGCCGGCAGTCTAAGCGGTTTCCCTTACATCAATCCGTCACAAAAAGAAACATTACTAACGCAAACGGGCGTCATTTCACACGATACAACCATCACATTGGCGTACCGATCCTTGGACCGCTGGCATTTTTCTCTGGGTTTTCCCAAAGCGATAGCCCCGGCGCATTCACGCCGGGGCCGTGCGATCAATCAAGTGTGTGGATGCTTCTGGTCCCTTACCTCCTTTCACTTACCCGAGACGTACGGGGACAAAGATCCTGTTGCCATCGCGCCAGATCAGCACGGCCACGGTCTTGCCGGCCTTGGCCATGGCGGCGCGCACGGCCTCGATATCACCGGCAGGCGAGCCGTTGATGGACAGCAGCACATCGCCCTGCGTGATGCCGGCCTCGGCGGCCGGGCCTGCGGCGTCGGCCACGACCAGACCGTCCTTCACGCCAATCTGCTGCTTTTCCTCGGGCTGCAGCGGGCGCAGGGCCAGGCCCAGCTTGCCCTTGCCTGCGTCGGGCTTGTCCTTGGCCACCTTGGCGGCCTTGTCGCTGGCATCGCCCAGCACGGCGCTGCGCGTGCGGGCCTCGCCGTTGCGCCATATCTCCAGCGTGACCTTCTGGCCCGGCAGCGCCTGGCCCACAAAGGCCGGCAGATCGCCCGATCCCACGATGGGCTGGCCATCGATCTTGCGCACCACGTCGCCGGGCTCCAGGCCCGCCTTGGCGGCGGGGCCGCTCTTGTCCACGCTGGACACCAGGGCGCCTTCGGGACGGTCGAGCTTGAAGGAGTCGGCAAAGGCCTGGTTCACCTCCTGCACGGCCACGCCCAGCCGCGCATGCTGCACCTTGCCCGTGGCCACGATCTGCTGCTGCACGCGCGTGGCCACCTCGATGGGAATGGCGAAGGACACGCCCTGGTAGCCGCCCGAGCGCGAGTAAATCTGGCTGTTGATGCCCACCACCTCGCCGCGTGCGTTGAACAGCGGGCCGCCCGAGTTGCCGGGGTTGATGGCCACGTCGGTCTGCAGGAAGGGCACGAAGGAGTCGTCAGGCAGGGTGCGGCCCTTGGCGCTGACCACGCCGGCCGTCACGCTGCTCTCGAAGCCGAAGGGCGAGCCGATGGCCAGCACCCAGTCGCCCACGCGCAGATCGGCCGTTTTGCCCAGCGATACGGTGGGCAGGTTCTTCGCCTCGATGCGCAGCACGGCCACGTCGGTCTTGGGATCGGCGCCCAGCACCTTGGCGCTGAACTCGCGCCGGTCGGTGAGCTTGACGGTCACTTCCTTGGCGCCACGCACCACGTGGGCGTTGGTCAGGATCAGGCCGTCGCTGGAGACGATGAAGCCCGAGCCTTCGCCGCGCGTGGGCACATCGCGCTGGGGCTGGCCCTGGCCCATGCCCGGCATGCCGGGCACGCCGAAGCGGCGGAAGAATTCAAAGAACGGATCGTTGGGGTCCATGCCCTGCAGGCCCTGACCTTGGCCCTGGCCCTGCCGTGCAGCGGCCTCGTCGCCATCGTCGCCCATGGCACGCGAGCTGCCGACCACGCTGATGTTGACCACGGCCGCGCCGTTGCGCGCCGTGATGTCGGCAAAGTTGGGCGCCGCCACGGCGGCGGCGGGGGAAGCTGGAGAAGCAGGCTGTGCTGCAGGCGCAAACAGCGACGTGGCGGCACGCGCATCGCCATGCACCACACCAACCAGACCGGCGCCCGTGGCGCCCAGGGCGCCGATGGCACCTGCGGCCACCAGGGCCAGCACCAGACGGCGGGGAGTGGACAGAATCTTGTTCATCGCAGACCTTTCCTCAAAAGCAGCGTTCCTTGCTGCGTTGAGGAGAAGTCTGAAGGGGCAGACTTAGGCGAGGCTTAGAGGCGCTGGCCCTCACCCATCCACTCTGCGCAAAACCCAGCAAAGCGCTGCACGACCTGCCTGGGCTTGAGGCTGCGGGACTGAGCAATGCCCAGGGTGACAACCGCCACCTCGTCCTTGAAGGGTCGGATGATGAAGTCCACTCCATCCACCGTGCGCGTGGACTGCAGGGGAAAGTTCAGGATGCTGAATCCCAGTCCATTGGCCACCATGCCGCGCACGACCTCGGGCTGGGCGGAGCGAAAGGCAGGCACGGGCCGCTCGCCCACGGCGTCGAACAGCCGCGCGAAATACTCCCGGCTGTGGGGCAGGTCGAGCATGACATAGGGCTCTGCAAGCAGGCTCTTGAGCGTGACGGCGCGCTGGCGGGCCAGTCGGTGCCGCGCCGGCAGGATGGCGTAGGGAGGCAGCGTGCGCAGCGGCTGGAAGGCGATGTCGTCGGTGAGGTCTATGTCATAGGTGAGGGCCAGGTCCAGCGTGCCGTCGCGCAGGCTGGTGAACAGGTCCTCCTGGTGGGCTTCGGCCGTGCGGAAGGTGATGCCCGCATGCTCCGCCACGAAACGGCTGATGAGCCCGGCCAGCAGCGGCGGGGCCAGCGAAGTGAGGCAGCCCAGCGCAATGCTGCCCGACATACCCGAATCCAGGCTGCGCGCAACACCTTGCAATTCTTCCGCGTTCTTGAGCAGGCTTCGGGCCATGCCCAGTATTTCGCGCCCGGCCTGGGTCAGGGACAGCCCGGCCGCATGGTGGCGAATGAACAGTTGCACGCCAAAGGATTCTTCCAGCTCGGCGATCGCCGTGGAGATCGACGGCTGCGAGACATGCAGCAGCCGCGATGCGGCAGTGAAAGACAGCGCCTGGGCCGTGGCGACGAAGTAGCGCAGCTGGCGAAGCGAGTACCGCAACGATAGGTTCTCCACGGGCTTGGCTCCAGCGGCAACGAAGGCTCTGCATAAAACAAAACTATGCAATGCATCTTATTAATATTCTTTATAAATAGCCACTTTCTCCCTAAATTTCCTCCCCAGACAGACCCATCTGACCCACGGAGGACGACATGCAGACAGCAGACCAGGGGCACTTTGCCCAGGCCCCGAACAAGGCACGGGGAGACAGCGCCCCATGACAGCCAATCCCATTTCCATCGACACGCTGGTGGTCGGCGCGGGCCAAGCCGGCGTGGCCATGAGCGAGCATCTGGGCCGCATCGGCGTGCCCCACCTGGTCCTGGAGCGCGAGCGCATTGCCGAACGCTGGCGCACGGGCCGCTGGGATTCGCTGGTGGCCAACGGCCCCGCCTGGCATGACCGCTTTCCCGGCTTGGAGTTCGACGATCTGGACGCGGATGCCTTCGCACCCAAGGACCGGGTGGCCGAGTATTTCGAGGCCTATGCCAGAAAGTTCGGCGCACCCATACGCACTGGCGTGGAAGTGACCCGGGTGGTACGCAATACGGGCGTCGAAGGTTTTACCGCAGAGACCTCCGAGGGCTTGGTCCACGCTCGCCGCGTGGTAGTGGCAACCGGACCGTTCCAGCGCCCGGTGATCCCCGCGATAGCCCCTGGAGACAAGCGGTTCACACAAATCCATTCCGCGCACTATCGCCACCCCGGGCAATTGCCCGAAGGCGCCGTGCTGGTGGTGGGAGCTGGTTCATCGGGCGTGCAGATCGCCGATGAATTGCGGCGCGCCGGCCGAAAGGTCTATCTGTCGGTGGGCCCGCATGACCGGCCACCGCGCTCTTACCGCAACCGCGATTTCTGCTGGTGGCTGGGCGTGCTCGGCGAATGGGACAAGGAGACGGCCGCACCGGGCAAGGAGCATGTGACCATTGCCGTCAGCGGGGCGCGCGGCGGCCAGACCATCGATTTTCGCCGTCTCGCCCATGAAGGGATCACGCTGGTGGGCGTGACCCGGGTCTTCGATGATGGTGTCGTGTCCTTCGCGCCAGACCTGATCACCCATCTGACGCGCGGTGACGAGAACTACCTGTCGCTGCTGGACGCAGCGGACGCCTATGTGGCACGCAACGGCCTGGACCTTCCCGAGGAGCCCGAGGCGCGGCGCATGCTGCCCGATCCGCCTTGCGTCACGCAGCCGCTGGCGTCGCTGGACCTGGTGCAGGCCGGCGTGTCCTCCATCGTCTGGGCGACCGGCTACGCGGTGGACTACCGCTGGCTGCAGGTCGATGCCTTCGATGCCAGTGGCAAGCCGCGACACCAGCGCGGGGTTTCGTCCGAGCCCGGCATCTATTTCCTGGGCCTGCCCTGGCTGTCGCGGCGCGGCTCCAGCTTCATCTGGGGCGTCTGGCACGACGCCCGGCATATCGCAGACCACATCGCCATACAGCGCCAGTACCTCGCCTACCGCGATGCAGCCCACCGCACGCCCTCGCACGGGGCGCCCACCCAGGCCGCCCATCCCACAGGAGCGCAATGATGCCCGCCCACACACAGCCCCCTACCCACACGCGCATCCGGATGTTCAACACCAAGGACACCTATCCCAACCAGTCGCTGGACAACGACCTGTGCCAGGCCGTGCGCGCCGGCAACACCGTCTATGTGCGCGGCCAGATCGGCACCGATTTCGAGGGCAATCTGGTCGGCCTGGGCGATCCGCAAAAGCAGGCCGAGCAGGCGATGAAGAACGTCAAGCAGCTGCTGGAGGAAGCGGGCAGCGACCTGTCGCACATCGTCAAGACCACCACCTACATCGTCGACCCGCGCTACCGCGAGCCCGTCTACCGGGAAGTGGGCAAGTGGCTCAAGGGCGTGTTTCCCATCTCCACGGGGCTTTGCATATCGGCTCTGGGGCAGCCGCAGTGGCTGATGGAGATCGACGTGATCGCGGTCATCCCCGAGGGCTGGCAGCCCGGCGCGCAGTGAGGAGCAGGACATGACCTTCTCCATCCTCTGGCAGGCGTATCGGCCGCAGATGAAGGACTACCTGACGCGCGCCCCTGGACCCCACGGCCGCACCCAGCTATGGAGTGCCTGGCGATGAATAAGCCGACAAGTCGCGATCTGCTCAGGTCGCTGGTGGGATTTCCGACCGTCAGCCGGGACTCCAATCTGGCACTGATCGGCTTCATCCAGCGCTACCTGGCCGACCTGGGGGTGCAAAGCGAACTGCTGCACAACGCCGAGGGCACCAAGGCCAATCTGTTCGCCACCATCGGCCCACGCGACCGTGGCGGCATCATCCTGTCCGGGCATACGGACGTGGTTCCCGTGGACGGGCAGGCCTGGACCATGGAGCCTTTCCGCCTCACCGAGGCGCATGGCCGCCTGTATGGCCGGGGCACGGCCGACATGAAGGGATTCATCGCATCAGTGCTGGCCGCAGTGCCGCTTTTCCTGCGCCAGCCCCTTTCCATGCCCGTGCACCTGGCTTTTTCCTACGACGAGGAGGTGGGCTGCCTGGGCGTGCGGTCCCTGCTGTCGGAACTGCAAAACCGCCCCCACAGGCCACGCCTGTGCCTGATCGGCGAGCCTACGGAACTGCAGCCGGTGCTGGGACACAAGGGCAAGCTGGCGATGCGATGCCGCATCCAGGGCGCGGCCTGCCATTCGGCCCATGCGCCGCGCGGCGTCAATGCCATCGGATACGCGGCGCGCGTGATCCGCAAGCTGGACGAGATCGGCGCAAGGCTGTCGCGGCCCGAGCACCACGACCCGCGCTTCGATCCGCCGTTCTCGACGGTGCAGGTCGGCGTCATCCAGGGCGGCCGCGCGCTGAACATCGTGCCTGCCGAGTGCGAGTTCGATTTCGAGGTTCGCGCCCTGCCGGGCTTCGACGCGCATGACGTGGCGTACGAACTGCAGGACTATGCCGAGACCGATCTGCAACCACTCATGCAAGCGGTGCAGCCCGGCACTGGCATCCGCTTGCAGCCGCTGAGCGCCTACCCGGGACTGGCCACACCGCCCGAGAGCGAGGCTGCGCAACTGCTGACCCTGCTGAGCGGGCGCAGGGATTTCGGCACGGTGGCCTTCGGTACGGAAGGCGGACTGTTCGACCAGGCGGGCATCCCCACGGTGGTGTGCGGGCCGGCCAGCATGGACCAGGGGCACAAGCCCGATGAGTTCATCACCGTGGAACAACTGCAGGCCTGTGACGCCATGCTGGCCCGCCTGGCGGCCCACCTGACGCAAGTTGACGGTGCCACCCAGGACCCGGCCCGGCCACAAGCGGAGGACAGCCGCCACCCACAGTGACCGCAGCGGCGGATGCCGCGATTTTCCACCGACATAAAACAACGGACGCACCCAACGTGCCAATGCACAGGCACACGGACGTCACGCAACCGCAACTCCACTATCTGGAGGAGACACCATGGATCACAACGACAACACCCTGCGGCTGGAAGACAGCACCATCCAACCCATTCCCGCCCATGAACGGCATGGCAAGGCCAGCGACCTGTTCACCATCTGGTTCGGCACCAACGTCATGCTGCTGACCGTGGTCACCGGGGCGCTGGTCGTCACGGTGTTCAAGCAGCCGTTCTGGTGGGGCACGCTGGCCATCGTCGTCGGCAATCTGGTCGGCGCGGTATTCATGGCGCTGCATGCGGCGCAGGGCCCTCAGCTGGGGGTGCCCCAGATGGTGCAGACGCGCGGGCAGTTCGGCTCGCTGGGCTCTTTGCTGGTGGTGGGCCTGGTGGTGGTCATGTATGTGGGCTTCTTCGCCTCCAACCTCGTGCTGGGCGGGCAGTCGCTGCACAGTCTGAGCAGTGCCGTGACGGTCAACCAGGGCGTGGTCGCGGTGGGCCTGCTGAGCCTGGTGGCCACCATCTTTGGCTACCGGCTGATCCACATCTACACGCGGCTGCTGACCTGGTGCGCAGGCGCGGTGCTGGTGCTGGCCTTCGCCTGGATCATCTTCGTGCACGGGCTGCCGGCCGATCTGCTGTCGAAGAACGCACCCAGCCTGACGGGATTTCTGGGCAGCATGTCCATCGCCGCGCTCTGGCAGATCGCCTATGCGCCCTATGTGTCCGACTACTCGCGCTACCTGCCGGCGGACACCGGCCCGCGCGTGGCCTTCTGGGCCAGCTATGGCGGCTGCACCCTGGGCTCCATCTTTCCGATGGTGCTGGGCGCGCTCGTGGGCCTGACGGTGGAGGGCGATGACATCGTAAAAAGCCTGAGCACGCTGACGCAGGGCATCAGTCCGCTGGTGATCATCGTGCTGACGCTGGGCATCGCGGCCACCAACGCCATGAACCTGTACTGCGGCGCGCTGTCCACGATCACCATCGTGCAGACGCTGCGGCCTTCCTGGTCGGCCAAGGCGGCGGCGCGCGCGGCCTGTGCCTGCCTGCTGTTCGGCATCGCCTTGACGATTGCGCTGGCCGGCCAGGACAACTTCCTGGCCACCTATACCCACTTCATTTTGTTGCTGTTGTGCGTAATGGTGCCCTGGACTGCGGTGAATCTGGTGGACTACTACCTCGTCCGCCACGGCCAGTACGACGTGGATTCCTTCTTCCGCCAGGACGGCGGCATCTATGGGCGCTTCAACGGCGTGGCCATCTTTTCGTACGCCTTTGGCATTGCCGTGCAACTGCCTTTCGTCGCCACCGATCTGTACACCGGCCCCGTTGCGAAGATGCTGGACGGCGCAGACATTTCCTGGATCGTCGGGCTGATACTGACATCGGTGGTGTACTACGTGTGCCAGAAGCGCTTTGCGCCGATCCCCGCCCCCATGGCTCTGCCATGACATCCGCCATGACCAGGACAACCCTGCAGCAGCCGTACCTGCCCCCGAGCGCCCAGACACAGCGGGCCCTCACGTCCATCGAAGCCATTGCGGCCATACAGCAGGGCCGGCTTGCGGCGGGCGACTATTTGGCCACCCTGCTCTCGCATGCGCAGGCCATGTCGGGGCTCAATGCGCTGACGGCGCTGGACGTGCAGGGCGCGCTGGCGGCTGCGCGGCGCATCGACGCACTGCCCGCCGACGCCCGGGCGCAATTGCCGCTGGCCGGCCTTCCCATCGTTGTGAAGGACAACATCAACACGCGAGGCCTGCCGAACACGGCAGGAACACCGGCGCTGGAACACTTCATCCCCCGGGACAACGCGCCCTCTGTGCAGCGCCTGCTGGATGCGGGGGCCATTGTCCTGGGCAAGGCCAATATGCATGAGCTGGCCTTCGGCATCACCAGCACGAATCTGGCGCCGCATGCGGGGCCTGTGCGCAACCCCTACGACCCCAGCCGCATCCCGGGCGGCTCGTCGGGCGGCACGGCCGCCGCCATTGCCGCGCGCATCGTGCCTGCAGGGCTGGGCACGGATACCGGAGGCTCTACGCGCATTCCTGCGGCGCTGACCGGCATTGCGGGCTTTCGCCCCTCGGTGGGCAACGGCGGCGCCAGCCGGCGCTACCACGACCCGAATGCGGTCGTCCCCATCAGCCACACGCGCGATACCGTGGGTCCCATGGCGCGCAGCGTGGCCGACATCGCCCTGCTGGACCAGGTCATCACGGACAGCGGTCCCCTGCCTGCGATCGACCTGCGGGGCCTGCGCATCGGCCTGCCCGCTCCGTTGTGGGAAGGCCTGGAGCCCGAGGTCGAGGCCGTGGCGCGCGCCGCGCTGAGGCGGCTCGAAGCCGCTGGCGTGATTCAAGTGGACATGGCCATGGCCGAGCTGCTGGACATCAACAGGCATATCGGCGCACCGCTGGCGCTGCATGAGTCGGCCGAAGACCTGCCGGCATGGCTTGCTGCCAACGAAGCGCCGGTCCGTACCGTGGCCGACATCGCCGCGCGCATTGCCAGTCCCGATGTGCGTGACATGTACCAGGCCGTGCTCGCGGACGAGGCCGCAGACCAGTACGAAGAGGCCATGACGGTCTGGCGGCCGCGGCTGCAGCAGTACTACGCCACGGCCTTTGCCACGCACCGGGTCGATGCGTTGCTGTTCCCCACCACCCGGCTCGCGGCCGTGCCGCTGGATGAGGTGAATGGCTCCTCGACAGTGTCGATACAAGGAGCGGAGGCGGTCAGCACCTTCGAGGCCTTTCTGCGCAATACCGATCCGGCCAGCAATGCCGGTCTACCTGGCCTTTCACTGCCGGCCGGCCTGACGCCACAGGGGCTGCCGGTGGGCATCGAACTGGACGGCCCCGAAGGCAGCGACCGCCGCCTGCTGGCGATAGGGGTGGCCTTCGAGCAGGTGCTGGGACTGCTGGCCGCGCCGCGGCCCTGAGTCACAGGCACAGCCTGCGGCGCCGCCGCTCAGATCAGCGCCAGCACCTTCTCCGGCGGGCGGCACAGCGCCGCGCCCTTGGGCGTGACGACGATGGGGCGGTTGAGCAGCACGGGGTGCTTGGCCACGGCGGCGATGAGCTGCGCATCGCTGACGGATGCATCGCCCAGGTCCAGCTCGGTGTAGACGGCTTCCTTGCTGCGCAGCAGCTCGCGCACGGGCACGCCCAGCCGCCGGACCAGGGCCTGCAGTTGCGCAGCGTCCAGGGGCTGGGCGATGTAGTCGACGATGGTCGGCTCCACGCCGTTGTCGCGCAGCAGGGCCAGCGCGCCGCGCGAGTTGCTGCAGCGGTTGTTGTGGTAGATGGTGATGTCGGTGCGGGGTGCGGTGGTGTTCATGGGCCGCAGTGTAGGCCCATGAAAATGCGCATCAGGCCACGGCTTCCTCGGGATGGGCATCGACCTCGCGGCCGGGCAGCAGCAGGTTCAGCCCCACCGCGACCAGGGCGCCGACGGTGATGCCCGAGCCGAAGACTTCGCGCACGAAGGCAGGCATGCGGGACAGCAGGTCCGGGCGCACCGTGACCGCCAGGCCGCAGCCCAGCGAGACCGCGATGATCAGGCTGGCGCGCCGCGAGTGCTCGGCGCCGCTGAGCATGCGGATGCCGGCCGAAATGATCATGGCAAACATCATCAGCCCCGCGCCGCCGAGCACGGGCTGCGGAATCGTCACCACCAGTGCGCCCAGCACGGGAAAGAGTCCGGCCAGCAGCAGCATGACGCCCGTCAGCATGACCACGTGGCGGCTGGCCACGCCGGTCAGCGAGACTACGCCCACGTTCTGGGCGAAGGTGGACAGCGGAGGGCTGGACATCACGGCGGCGAAGGCCGAGCCCACGCCATCGCACAGCATGCCGCTGGACAGGCGCTTGCCGTCGATGCGCGTCTGCGTGGCCGCGCCCAGGGCCATGAAGGTGCCCGTGGTCTCGACGATGGTCACCAGAAAGGCGATGGACATGGCGACGATGCCGGCCACCGGGAACGTCATGCCGAAGGTCAGCGGCTGCGGGATGGCGAAGACCGCGGCCTCGCTCACCTGGGTGAAGTCGATCAGGCCCAGCGCCAGGCACAGCACATAGCCGCAGGCGATGCCCAGCACCACGGCCGAGGCAGAGACGATGCCCCTGCCCCACTGCACGAAGCCGATCACCAGCACCAGCACGAAGCCGGCGATGGCCAAGTGGCCGATCGCGCCGTAGTCGCTGCGGCCCACGCCGCCCGCAGCCCAGTCCACGGCGACGGGGGTCAGCGACAGGCCGATCATGGTCACGACCACGCTGGTCACGGTGTGCGGAAAGAAGCGGCGGATCACGGGCATGAAATAGCTGCCCACGATCATCACCAGCGACCCTACCAGCGAGGAGCCCAGGATACCGGCCACGCCATGCTCCAGCCCCACGCTGATGCCCGCGCCCACGAAGGCGAAGCTTGTGCCCATGACGCAGGGCAGCCGTATGCCCACGGGCCCCACCCCCCTGCACTGGACAATGGTGACCACGCCCGAGCCCAGCAGCGCTGCATTCACCAGGGCCACGATCTGGTCGGCCGGCAGCTTGAGCGCCCCGCCGAAGACCAGGGGCACGGCGATGATGCCGCCCAGCGCCGCCAGCAGGTGCTGCAGCGACAGAAGGACCGTGGTGATGAGCATTGGCGGTCGGTCTTCCACCTTGTAAAGCAGTTGTTCCATTGTCTTGTCTCCTTGTGTCCTGGCCGTTGGCCTCTTCAGAGGCGCTTGTATGTATGTCGGGGCAGTGGTGCCGGAAAAGGGTGGGGTCCTGAAAGTGCTGTCCGGGTCTTCGAGCCTCCTGGAGATGCTTCGGGGAAATGGCGCAGGGCGGCAGATCGGCACCCGCGATGGCCTGGGTGCCGGCCTGCCGCGCTGCAGGGAGATGTCAGTGGCCCGCTGCGCGCTCGAACAGCGTGCGGGCCAGCTCGCGGTGGCGGGTCAGCACGCGCGGCAGGTCGGCGGTGAGCAGCAGCCCGTCGCGGACCACGACACGGCCATTGATGACGCTGGTGGACACGTCGGTGGGCGTGCAGAACACCAGCGCGGCCACGGGGTCATGGCCTGCGCCCGCGTAGCCCACGCCCGACATGTCGAAGGCCACGAAGTCGGCCGACATGCCCGGCGCCAGCGCGCCGATGTCGTCGCGCCCCAGCACGCGCGCGCCGCCCAGCGTGGCGATCTCCAGCGCCTCGCGCGCGCCCATGGCGGCAGGGCCGTGGCCCACGCGCTGCAGCAACAGGGCCTGGCGCGCCTCGCCCAGCATGTGGGCGCCGTCGTTGGAGGCGCTGCCGTCCACGCCCAGGCCCACGGGCACGCCCGCATCGCGCATGGTGCGCACGGGCGCAATGCCCGAGGCCAGGCGCATGTTGGAGCACGGGCAATGCGCCACGCCCGTGCCCGTGCGCGCGAACAGCGCAATGCCCTCGGCATCGAGCTTGACGCAGTGGGCATGCCAGACATCGGGGCCGACCCAGCCCAGGCTTTCGGCGTACTGCGCGGGGGTGAGGCCGAATTTCTCGCGCGAGAAGGCGACGTCGTTGTCGTTCTCGGCCAGGTGGGTGTGCAGCGACACGCCGTGCGCACGCGCCAGCACGGCGGACTCGCGCATCAGCTCGCGCGTCACCGAGAACGGCGAGCACGGCGCCAGCACCACGCGCAGCATGGAGTGGCGTGCGCTGTCGTGGTACTGCTGGATCAGGCGCAGGCTGTCGCGCAGGATGGCTTCCTCTTCCTCCACCACCGCGTCAGGCGGCAGGCCGCCCTTGCTGCGGCCCAGGCTCATGGAGCCGCGCGCCGCATGAAAGCGCATGCCCATCTGCTGCGCCGCGGCGATGGAGTCATCCAGCCGAGCGCCATTCGGATACAGGTACAGGTGGTCGCTGGTAGTGGTGCAGCCCGACAGCATCAGCTCGGCCATGGCGGTCTGGGTGGAGACGTGGATCATCTCCGGCGTGAGGTGCGACCACAGCATGTACAGGTTGGTGAGCCACGAGAACAGCTCCGCATCCTGCGCGGCCGGCACGGCGCGCGTGAGGCTCTGGTACATGTGGTGGTGCGTGTTGACCAGGCCCGGCATGACCACGCGGCCGCGCATGTCCAGCACCTGGGCCGTGCCGTCGTCCACCATGCGGCGGTACTGCGGCGGCAGATCGGCCGTGGCGCCCACCCATTGCACGGCCGGGCCGTCGGCCACCAGGGCGCCGTCGCGGATCTCGCGGCGCTGCGCATCCATGGTGACGAGTACATCGGCGTTCAGTGCGATCAAGGTCATGGCGTTCTCTTCTTCGAAATGGAAAAGCCGCCAGTCTAGGAAGGACAAGCCATTGCCGATAGCGCTGAATTCCGCCCGATGTGTCCACAAAAAGTGGACAGTGCCAAAGACTCACCGCCCCCCGGCAAACAGCCTTGCCAGCGCCTGGCCGATGGACTGGGCCATCAGCTCCCCCGCCGCGCTCAACTGCCCCCTGGCCCGGCCGGTCAGCACCAGCGTCTGCCGCCGCAGATGCGCATCGCGCAAAGGCACGAAGACCAGGGCATTGCGGCTGCGCTCCTCCATCACGTCCAGCGGGTTGAGCAGGGCAATGCCCTCGCCCAGCATGACCAGGCGCTGGATCAGCGCCATGGAGGTGGATTCGGCCACGGGCGTGACCTCGATGGCGTTGCGCGCAAAGGCTTCGTCCAGCAGGCTGCGGATGGACAGCGGCGGCGCGGGCAGGATGAGCGGATGGCCTATGCACTCGCTGAGCAGCACGGACGATTGGCGCGCCAGCGCATGCCTGGGCGGCACGATGGCGCCGATCTGCCATTCGCTGGTGGCCAGCGCGCGCAGCGCGGGGCGTTCGGACAGGTCGTAGGCCAGGCCCAGGTCGGCGTCGCCGCCTTCCACGGCGGCCGCGATGTCGCTCAGGGGCAGGTCGATGATGCGCACCACGATGCCCGGGTGGCGCTGGCGGAATTCATGCACCAGCGAGGGCAGCAGCGAACCGGCCAGCCCCGTGGTCGCGGCCACGGTGATCTCGCCGCTGCGCGCGCCCTGCAGTTCGGCAATGCGCTCGCGCAGCGCTGCATGCTCGCGCAGCGTGGCGCGCACATGGGCCAGCACCATCTCGCCCGTCGGGGTGAGGCGCAGGCGCTTGTGGATGCGCTCGAACAGGGGCGTGCCCAGCTCGGCCTCCAGGTCGAGGATCTGGCGGTTGACGGCCGTGGGGGCCACGTGCAGATGTTCGGCCGCCTTGCGGATGGAACCGCGGCGGACCACTTCGTCGAGATAGCGCAGGACTCTGGCGTGCATGGCGCGAGCGTAGCGGGGTTTGCCGCGCCGCGCTTTGCAGCACCCGGCAGCGCAGGCTCAGCGGGCCGTGCCCGGGCGCTCGGCGCGCAGCGTGCGGCTGAGCATGATCACGGGGATCAGGCCCACCAGCACCAGGGCCAGCGACGGCAGGGCGGCCTCGCCCAGGCGTTCGTCGCGCGCGAGCTGGTAGGCCACGACGGCCAGGGTGTCGCTGTTGAAGGGGCGCAGCACCATGGTGGCGGGCAGCTCCTTCATCACATCGACGAAGACCAGCAGCGCCGCCGCCGCCGTGGAGCGCCTGAGCAGTGGCCAGTGCACGCGCGACAGCATGCCCCAGGCGCCCGTGCCCAGCATGCGGGCCGAGTCGTCCAGGCTGGGCGCGATGCGCGCATAGCCGCTTTGCATGGACTGCAGTGCCACGGCGCAAAAGCGCACCAGGTAGGCCCAGACAATGCCCACGGCGGTGGCCGTGACCAGGCCGGCAAAGCCCCATTCGGGCCGCACCTGCTGCACCCAGCCCACGGGCAGCAGCAGGCCGACGACGACGACGGCGCCCGGCACCGCATAGCCCAGGCTGGCCAGTTGCACCACGCCGCGCGTGACGGCCGACTCCTTGTGGCGGCGCACGGCAAACGCCAGGGCCACGGCGATGATCACGGCCAGCACCGAGGTGATGGTGCCCAGGCGCACGCTGTTGAGCGCCCAGTCGAGGAAGCGGTCCCAGGGCAGCACCGACCAGTCGGCCGCCAGCGGGCGCAGCATGAAGAACACGGGCGCCACAAAGCCCATGAGCACGGGCAGCAGGCACGCCAGCCAGGCCAGCGCGCAGCGCCAGCCGCGCAGGCGCAGCGGCTGCGCCTCGGCCGAGCTGGCGCGGCCCGTGCTGCCGGTGACGAAGCGCATGCGCCGCTGGGCGCGCAGCTCCAGCTGCAGCAGCACCACCACCAGCACCAGCAGGAAGGTCGCCAGCTGCGCGGCGGCAATGCGGTTGTCCATGGACAGCCAGGCCTTGTAGATGCCCGTGGTGAAGGTCTGTATGCCGAAGTAGCTGACCACGCCGAAGTCGGCCAGCGTCTCCATCACCACCAGGGCCACGCCAGCGGCCACGGCCGGGCGCGCCAGCGGCAGCGCCACCGACCAGATGCGCCGCGACAGCGGCGCGCCCATCAGGCGCGCGGCCTCCATCAGGTGCGCGGCGCGCTCGCCCAGCGCGGTGCGCGCCAGCAGGTAGACATAGGGGTAGAGCGAGAAGATGAAGACCCAGACCGCGCCGCCGAGGCTGCGCACCTCGGGCAGGAGCCGGCCTTCCAGGCCATAGGTATCGCGCAGCCAGGTCTGCAGCGGGCCGCTGAACTGCAGGAAGTCGGTATAGGCATAGGCCGTGACATAGGCCGGCATGGCCAGCGGCAGCAGCAGCAGCCATTCGAGCTGGCGCCGGCCACGGAAGTCGAACAGCGTCACGGCCGCCGCCGTGCCCGTGCCCACGATGGCCGCGCCCAGCGCCACCAGCAGGCCCAGCCAGACCGTGGTCCACAGATAGCCGGGCAGCACGGTGGCCGCCATCTCGCGCAGGATGGAGCCGGCCAGGGCATCGCCCTGCCCCACGGGCAGCCAGGAGCCGAGCACGGCCAGCACGGGCAGCATCAGCACCAGGGCCAGCAATAGCAGGGGAAGGGAGCGGAGTACGGACGACAGACGGCGCAAAGCGGGGGTCTCGGCTAGAGGATGAGGGGGAGGATCTGGCTGCCGGGCTATGGAACGGACCGGGATCCGCGGCTGCCGCCGGCCTGTGGGCCGATGCGCCGCCGAGACCGGGCGTGCCTGCAGGCTGCTGGAGTCGGCGGGCCAAGGGCATGCCCTTGGCCCGCCAATGCAAATGCGAATTCTATTCATTTGCGCGGTTCTACAATCGCCGCATGTTTTTGACCGTCTCCCAACTCGAGGTGCGCTACCCGGGCCGCGACAGGCCTGCCGTGCAGGGCGTCACGCTGAATCTGGCCGCTGGCGACATCGGCGTGCTCATCGGCCCCTCGGGCTGCGGCAAGACCACGCTGCTGCGTGCCGTGGCGGGCCTGGAGCCCGTGAGCGGCGGCGAGATCCGCATCGACGGCCAGCTCGTGGGCAGCGCGGATTTCTCGCTCCCTCCCGAGCAGCGGCGCATCGGCATGGTGTTCCAGGACTATGCGCTGTTCCCCCATCTGAACGTGGGCCGCAACGTGGCCTTTGGCATCCACCATCTGCCCAAGGCGCGCCAGGCCGAGCGCGTGGCCGAGGTGCTGGAGCTGGTGGGCCTGGCCGGCAGTGCAGGGAGGTTTCCGCATGAGCTGTCGGGCGGCCAGCAGCAGCGCGTGGCACTGGCCCGCGCACTGGCGCCCAGCCCGCAGCTGATGCTGCTGGACGAGCCCTTCTCCAACCTCGACGTGGACCTGCGCGAGCGCCTGGCGCATGAGGTGCGCGGCATCCTCAAGGCTGCAGGCGCCACGGCCCTGTTCGTCACGCACGACCAGCTGGAGGCCTTTGCCATCGGCGACATGATCGGCGTGGTCCACCAGGGGCAGCTGCAGCAGTGGGACGATGCCTATTCGCTGTACCACCGCCCTGCCACGCGCTTCGTGGCGGACTTCATCGGCCACGGCGTCTTCGTGCCGGCCACGCTGGCGCCTTCCGGGGCCGGCGGCGTGGTGGCGCGCACGGCGCTGGGCGATCTGGTCGATCCGGCCACCTGCCCGCTGCCTGCGCAGTTTCCGGGCGGCGAATGCGATGTGCTGCTGCGCGCCGACGATGTGGTGCACGACGATGCCTCGCCCGTGCAGGCACGCATCCTGCGCAAGGCGTTTCGCGGCTCGGAGTTCCTCTACACGCTGGAGCTGGCCAGCGGCCACAGCGTGATGGCCCATGTGCCCAGCCACCACGACCATGCGGTGGGCGAGTGGGTGGGAATCCGGCTCGACATGAATCACGTGGTCGCCTTCCCGCGAGAAACACAGGGCGCCCCGCAGTCCGCTGCAGCCTGAACCAGCGGCGTCCGCCGCGCCGTCCGGGCTTTGTCATTCGACGGTCACGGGTGGCACCCAGAATCAGTCACATCTTGTGACAATTCAAGGCCACCCATGTTTGCTCTGGACCCCTCCTCCACGCAGCACCCTGCAGCGGATCAGCTACCTGACCCTGCACCCATTCCCGCGCTGGCCCCGGCGCCCGCCGCGCCGCGCCTTGTGGCCCGTGCAGGCCAGCTCAGCCAGCCCACGGCACCGATTCCCCCCGAGACCAGCAACGAGGATGTGCACCGGCTGTTCAGCGAGCAGCCCCTGCTCGAAACCCTGGCCGTGGTGGCCGATGACCGGCCGCAGGGCCTGATCAACCGCCAGCGCTTCATGGAGCAGTACGCGCGGCCCTTTGCGCGCGACGTGTTCGGCCGCCGCAGCTGCCTGGTATTCACCGACACCGCGCCCATGGTGGTGGCGGCCGGCCTGCCCATCGACCAGCTGGTGCAGCAGGCGCTGGCCAGCGGCAGCCGCGTGCTCAAGGACGGCTTCATCACCGTGGAGGAAGGCCGCTACGCAGGCATAGGCACGGGCCACGCGCTGATGGCCGCCATGTCCGACATCGAGGCCGACAAGACGCGCCAGCTCATGGCCAGCATCGACTACGCCAGCCTGATCCAGCGCTCGCACCTGGTCGAATCCGACCGCGTGCTCGCCAGCCAGCTGGCCGACCACGGCCTGCTGTGGGAGCCGCGCGACGTGGTGGGCGGCGATGCGTATTTCTTCCGCGCCACTCCGCAGGGCCTGCTGGGCTGCATGTTCGACTGCACGGGCCACGGCGTGCCGGGCGCCTTCATGACGCTGATTGCACTGTCCTTTCTCGAACAGGCCGTGGCGCCTGCAGGTATCGGCACTGGCACCGGCACCGGCACCGGCGCCGCCATCGACCCCGGCGCCCTGCTGGGCCAGATGAACCGCTACATCAAGCGCGTGCTGCAGCAGCGCAGCCGCGACGTCCAGCCCGCCTGGGGCGCACCGGCAGCGCCCGCCGATGGCCTGCCCGCCGAAAAAGCCTCCAGCGACGGCCTGGACGCCGCGCTGTTCCTTCAGTCGCCCTGCGGCACGCAACTGCGCTTTGCCTCGGCCCGGCTGGACCTGCTGGTGGCGCCGCCCGGCGTGCAGGAGGCGGCCCAGGTGCAGATCCATGCCGGCGACAAGCTGGGCATAGGCTATGCGACCACGCCCGACGTCGCGGCCTGGAGCACGCAGGAGCTGGAGGTCGCGCCCGGCTCGCTGCTGATGGTGGCCACCGATGGCGTCATCGACCAATTGGGCGGCCCGCGCCAGATCGCTCACGGCAGAAAGCGCCTGGCGCGCTTCCTGCACGAGCAGCACGACCGCCCCGCCGCCCAGGCCTGCGCCGAATTCCGGCAGGCCTTTGCCCAGTGGCAGGGCACGCAGCGCCGCCGCGACGATGTCTCGCTGCTGGTGTGGCGCAACCAGGCCCTGCAGTCATGAGCCCGTCCGAATTCGCGCACCTGCGCGCCCAGGCCGAGCACAACGGCCTGCTGCTGTACTACGCGGGCACCTTCAACCCCAACGTGATCCAGGCGGCAGCCGACACGCTCAAGTGCCGGCTGGCCAGCGAGGATGGATCGAGCAGCGCCAAGCGCAAGCTGTTTTCCACCTTCATCGAGATGGCGCAGAACGTGCTGCACTACGCGGCGCCGCTGCCTGCCTCTGACGCCGGAGCCAGCCAGGCACTCGGCGAACCCGTGGCACAGGGCGCCATCGGCGTGGGCCGCATCGATGCACCGGCCGGTGCCCCGGACGCGGGGGCCGATCAGGCACAGGCGCGCTTCTGGATTGCCTGCAGCAACGCCGTGCGCCGCGAACATGTGCCGCGCCTGGCCGCCAAGCTGGACGCCGTGCGCGCCATGAGCCACCCCGAAATCAAGGCCGCCTACAAGGCCCAGCTGCACAACACCGACCACAGCGCCAGCGATGACATCAGCCGCGGCGCGGGCCTGGGCTGGCTGACCATTGCGCGCGACGCCTCGGCACCGCTGCAGTACCACATCGCCACGGGAGAGGACGCCGCAGATACCGCGCCCCATGCCGTGTTCCACGTCAAGGCGCTGATCTGAGCGCCGGGACCCCTTCCCGAATCCGAATGACGCCGCCATGCAAGCACTGAAATCCGAACGCACTTCCGTCACGCCCGAAGTGGTCTTCTCGCCGGCCGAGCAGCTTTTGCGCATCGAAGGCGAGTGCTATCCCGAAAACCCGCTGCCCTTCTTCAACCCCCTGCTGGCCATGCTGGGCCAGTACTTCGAGGCCAGCCAGCCCGCACGCTTCGTGGCCGAGGTGAAGCTGCAGTACATCAACAGCGCATCGACCATGGGGCTGCGCTCGCTGTTCGAGCTGCTGGACCATGCAGGCAGCAAGGGCACGGACATCCGCGTGCTCTGGGCCTTCGACGAGGAAGACGACGCCATCGAGGAACTGGGCGCCGACCTGGTGGAGGACTTCGCCAACCTGGTGCTGGAGCGACAGCCCTACAGCAACTGAGGGGGCGGCCTTTCAGGCCAGCGGCTTGCCCATGAGCACCGTGGTCAGGCCGCAGTCCCATTCCTCGTCGGGATAGGTGTCCAGCGTGGCATAGCCCTGCGCCGTGTAAAAGCCCAGGGCCTGGGTGTTGAAGCTGTCGGTCTCCAGGCGCACCTGGGCGTGTCCGGCGGCGCGCAGGGCCTGCTCGGCATGGGCCAGCAGCGCACGGCCCACGCCGCGCCCCTGCCAGGCCGGCAGCACATGCAGGGCGCCGATGAAGTCATCCACCCAGTCCACGAAGCCGGCGACTACGCCGCCGCACTCGGCCACCCAGAACAGTTGGCCGCGCGACTGCACGTACTGCCCGGTCTTGCCGGAGGCGCAGAACTGCGCATGCTTGTCCGCCGTCAGCTGGGGCTTCCAGGTGCTCTCGTAGGTGGCCCAGAGAACGGCGTTCAGGGCCGGAAGGTCATCAGGCCGCGAGGGCCGGAGCGTGAGAGTGTCAGTCATGTCGCTGGCAGCGTTCAGGCCTGGCGCAGCCGGTCCACCTCGGCATGCAGGTCCTGGGCCCAGACGCGGCGGTCGCGGCCTTCGGCCGTCTGAGGCTGGCCATAGTGGACGACGGCCACCAGGTCGTCGGCGCACAGCGTGCGCCAGATGGAGCCCAGCAGGGTTTCATCGCCCTCGTAGCTGGGCGCGTGGCTGATCTGGCCGGTGGCGCCGTCGATGAAGCGCAGGCCCACGGGCAGCACGGGCGCATCAATCTGCACGGCCGCCTGCAGCAGGTTGGCATGAAAGGGCAGCAGCTTGCGGCCGTCGCCCGTCGTGCCTTCCGGGAAGATGGCCAGGATCTCGCGGCGCTGCAGGGATTCCTCCATGCTCTGCACCATGCGCCGGGCATCGCGGCGCGAGGTGCGCTCGATGTACAGCGTGCCCGCCGCCGTGGCCAGCGTGCCGATCAGCGGCCAGCCCTTGACGTCGGACTTGGAGATGAAGCGGCAGTGCCGCGCCGCATGCAGCACGGGAATGTCGAGCCAGGAAATATGGTTGCTGACCATGAGCATGGGGCCCTGGCGCGGCGGCTCGCCCTGGATCTCCAGTCGCACGCCCGCATGGGCCAGCAACTGCAGGGCCCAGGCCTGCACATGGGCGTGCTGGCGCGCCTCGGGCAGCTGCGGAAAGCGCAGGGCCACGATCCACAGCCCCTTGCACACATGGCCGAACAGGCGCGCTGCGCGCAGCGTGGCGCGCCCTCCCCTGCGCAGACGGCTCATGTTCAGCGGCGTTCGAATGCCACGCGGCCGTCGACCAGCGTGCAGCGCACGCGGGCCGGCAGCTCGTAGCCGCCGAAGGGCGTGCTCTTGCCCTGGCTGGCCAGTTCCTGGGGCTTCACGGTCCAGGCCGCCTGCGGATCGACGATGCACAGGTCGGCCACGCCGCCCTCGGCCAGACGGCCCAGTTGCTCCTGCAGCTCGCCCAGCGCCGATCCCAGCACCTGCACGGGCGATGCCGTGATGGCGGCCAGTGCGCGGTTCAGGGGCACACCGCTTTCCTGCGACCACTTGACGGCCAGCGACAGCAGCAGTTCCACGCCCGTGGCGCCGGGCTCGGCCTCGGCAAAGGGCAGGACCTTGGCGTCTTCATCGACGGGCGTGTGGTCGGAGACCAGGGCGTCGATGGTGCCATCGGCCAGCGCGGCAGACAGCGCATCGCGGTCGCGCTGCTGGCGCAGCGGGGGCGTGACGCGCGCGCTGCTGTCGAAGTAGCCGATATCGGTATCGGTCAGGTGCAGCGAATTGATGGACACGTCGGCCGTGACCTGCAGGCCTTCGGCCTTGGCACGGCGCACCAGTTCCACGCCTGCGGCGCTGGACAGGCGGCACAGGTGCACGCGCGCCTGGGTGCCGCGCATCAGCTCGAAGATGGTGTGCAGGGCAATCGTCTCGGCCGCCACGGGCACGCCGGACAGGCCCATGCGCGTGGCCAGCGGGCCGCTGGCGGCCACGCCCTTGCCCAGGTACAGCTCCTGCGGGCGCAGCCACACGGTGTAGCCGTAGGTGGCCGCATACGCCAGCGCGCGCTGCAGGGTCTGGGTGCTGGTCATGGGCACTTCGGCCTGGCTGAAGCCGATGCAGCCGGACTCGGTCAGCTCGGCCATCTCGGTCAGCACTTCGCCCTTGAGGCCCAGCGTCAGCGCGCCCAGCGGGAACAGGCGCGACTGGTGCAGCTTCTCGGCGCGGAACTTGAGCATCTCCACCAGGCCCTGCTCGTCGAGCACGGGGTCGGTGTCGGGCGGGCAGACCAGGCTGGTCACGCCACCGGCCACCGATGCAGCCATCTCGGACTGCAGCATGCCTTCGTGCTCGTGGCCGGGCTCGCGCAGGCGCACGGCCAGATCGACCAGGCCCGGCAGCACCCAGCAGCCGGCGGCATCGATCTCGCGTTCTGCGGCAAATCCCTCGGGCGCCTTGCCGATGGCCAGCACCTTGCCGCCATCGATGGCCACGTCGGCCTGCTGGTCCAGGCCCCGTGCCGGGTCCATCACTCGGCCGTTGCGGATGAGTATCTTCATGGTTTGCTACCCCGTAGACCGCAGGCGGCGCATGGGCTGCGGCCTGCGGCGATCAAAAACATTTGCATTCACAAAAAGCGCCTGGACTCAGTCCAGGACACCGGGCATGGAAAAAGCATGGCCCATCTCAGGGACGCCGAGCAAAGGCCGCCCTGCAGCGAGGGCGTCGCCGGCTGCCCGTACGCCCCCCTCCCGCGTAGCGAGAGAGGGGGAAGCGACGCAGTCGCTCAGGGGGTGCTTCATTTCAAGCCTCGTTGCCGGCGACGATGGACATGACGGCCATGCGGACCGCGATGCCGAAGGACACCTGCGACAGGATCACGGCCTGCGGGCCATCGACGACTTCGGAGTCGATCTCCACGCCGCGGTTGATGGGTCCCGGGTGCATGACGATGGCGTCCGGCTTGGCCAGGCGCAGCTTCTCGGCCGTGAGGCCGAAGCTCTTGAAGTATTCCTGGCTGGACGGCAGCAGGGCGCCGCTCATGCGCTCGTTCTGCAGGCGCAGCATGATGATCACGTCGCAGTCCCGGATGCCCTCTTCCAGCGTGTGGAAGACGCGCACGCCCATCTGCGCCAGGTCCGGCGGCACCAGGGTGCGCGGGCCGACGACGCGCACTTCGGCCGCGCCCAGCGTGGTCAGCGCATGGATGTCGGAGCGCGCCACGCGCGAATGCAGCACATCGCCCACGATGGCCACGCGCAGGTTGGCGAAGTCCTTCTTGTAGTGGCGGATGGTGTACATGTCCAGCAGCCCCTGCGTGGGGTGGGCGTGGCGGCCGTCGCCGGCATTGACCACGTGGACATGGGGCGCCACATGCTGGGCGATGAGGTAGGGCGCGCCCGACTCGCTGTGGCGCACGACGAAGATGTCGGCGGCCATGGCCGAGAGGTTGGCGATGGTGTCCAGCAGCGACTCGCCCTTGCTGGCCGAGCTGCGCGCGATGTCCAGGTTGAACACGTCGGCCGACAGGCGCTTGGCCGCGATCTCGAACGTGGTGCGCGTGCGCGTGCTGTTCTCGAAGAACAGGTTGAACACGCTCTTGCCGCGCAGCAGCGGCACCTTCTTGACCTCGCGGTCATTGACGCTGACGAAGTTGGCCGCCGTGTCCAGGATGTGGGTGAGGATGTCCTTGGACAGTCCTTCGGTGGACAGCAGGTGGATCAGTTCGCCGTTCTTGTTGAGCTGGGGATTGCGCTTGTACAGCACGGTCAGGCCTCTTGGATGCGGAATTGGAAGACGCCGGCGTCATCGCGCGCCAGCGACAGCAGGCGGTCGGCCGGCAGCGCGATGCGCGCCGCGGCAAAGTCGGCCTGGAAGGGCAACTCGCGCCCGCCCCGGTCCACCAGCACCGCCAGGCGCACGCAGGCCGGGCGGCCGTAGTCATAGAGTTCGTTGAGCACGGCGCGCACGGTGCGGCCGGTGTAGAGCACGTCGTCCAGCACCAGGATGTCGGCGCCGTTGACGTCAAAGTCGATCTGCGTCTGGGCGCTGGTGGCCATGCCGCGCTGCGCGAAGTCGTCGCGGTGCAGGGCCGAGGACAGCACGCTGGGGTTGCCGGGCAGGTTCAGGTCCTTGTGCAGCCGCTCCACCAGCCAGGCGCCGCCCGAGGTGATGCCGGCCAGGCGGGTTTCAGGCCCCATGAGGCTGCGCACGCCGCGCAGCAGTTCGCGGTACAGGGCCTCGGCGTCCAGCACCAGGCTGCCGGCTCCCGCAATGGTTTCACTCATGGAAGACTCCTCAAAAACTGTTCAAGAATGATGCAGGCCGAGGCCGCATCGGCATCCCTTGCGCCACCGGCCAGGGCCTCGGTGGTGCTGTAGCGCTCGTCCACCTCGTAGACAGGCAGGCCGAAGCGGCTCTTGAGCTGGCGGCCGAACTTCTTCGCCCGCGCCGTGTTCTCGTGCGCATTGCCGTCGGGGTGGTAGGGCACGCCGATGACCAGCGCATCGGGCTGCCACTCCTTGATGCGCTCGCCGGCCTGGGCCAGGCGGGCCTCGCCGGCCTCGGCGCGGATGGTGGGCAGCGGGTTGGCCGAGCGCAGCATGCGCGTGCCCACGGCGCAGCCCGTGCGCTTGGCCCCGAAGTCGAAGGCCACGAAACTCTGGAAATGGGAGGGAACGGTGGGCGGCACGGCCGTGCCGGCTGCCGCTGCTGCCTGGGACTCGGGAGCGGGAAGGCTCATGCGCGCCCCGCTTCGGGCGAGATCATCCAGCGCTGCAGGCCCAGCAGGCCCAGGGCGCGGTCATAGCGGTCGTCGACCGGGGTATCGAAGATGACGTTGGCGTCGGCGCCCACCGTGAGCCAGGCGTTTTCGGCCAGCTCCGACTCCAGCTGTCCCTCGCCCCAGGACGCATAGCCCAGGGTGACCAGCAGGCGCTTGGGGCCTGCGCCGTCGGACAAGGCTTCGAGCACGTCCTTGGAGGTGGTCATCTCCAGGCCACCGGGAATGGTCATGGTCGAGGCGTAGGCGGACTCGTCGTCGGGCGCGCCTTCGATGACCATGGGGTCGTGCAGCACGAAGCCGCGATCGGTCTGCACGGGCCCGCCGTTGAAGACACGGTTGCCGCGAAGGTCCTCGCGGCCCAGGGCCAGATCCACCTTTTCCAGCAAGCCTTCCAGCGTAAGCTGCGAGGGCTTGTTGATAATCAGACCGAGCGCACCGCGCTCGCTGTGTTCGCACAGGTAGATCACACTGCGCGAGAACGCTTCGTCTTCCAGGCCAGGCATGGCAATCAGGAAGTGGTGCGTCAGATTGATAGGCGCAGTTTCAGCAGACATAACCACGGATTTTACCGGCGATCCATGCCACCTTCTTACCCTGTGGGCTTGGTCTGGCTGCGGCGCGACCTGCGCCTGGCCGACCATGCTGCCCTCTACCACGCGCTGCGCCAGTGCAGGCAGGTGCATTGCGTGTTCATCTTCGACGACGACATCCTCGCCCCCCTGCCCCGTGCAGACCGGCGCGTGGAGTTCATCTGCCAGAGCCTGAGCGGGCTGGACGATGCGCTGCGCGAGGCCTCGGGCCGCGCCGACACCGGCCTCATCGTGCGCCGTGGCCAGCCCGCAGAGCAGATCCCGGACCTGGCCCGGCAGCTCGGCGCCCGGGCCGTGTTCTGCAACTGGGACGATGAGCCCGACGCCCTGGCCCGCGACGCCCGCGTGCGCCAGGCCCTGGCCGCCGAGGGCGTGGCCCTGCACAGCTTCAAGGACCACATGGTCTTTGCGCGCGACGAGGTGCTGACCCAGGCCGGCGCGCCGTTCTCGGTGTTCACCCCGTACAAGAACGCCTGGCTGCGCCAGATCACGCCCTTCTTCCTGTCCGCCTATCCCAGCGAGCGCGACCTGCCCGAGCGCCTGGCCACGCGCCCCGAAGGCGAGCGCCGCCCCGTGCCCACCGCAGCCGACCTGGGCTTTGAGGCCGGCACGCTGGACGGCCTGCGCCTGCCCACGGGCTGCGCTGGCGCCGAGGAGCTGCTGGCCGACTTCCTGCCGCGCCTGCCGCGCTACAAGCAGGCGCGCGACTTTCCCGCCGTCAAGGGCCCCAGCTACCTGAGCGTGCACCTGCGCTTTGGCACGGTCTCCATCCGCCGCCTGGCAAGGCTGGCCTGGGAGCAGACGCAGAGCCAGCCCCATGATGCCGAGGGCGCCGCCACCTGGCTGTCCGAGCTGATCTGGCGCGACTTCTATTTCCAGATCCTGGCCCACCATCCGCACGTGGTGCACGCCAGCTTCAAGCCCGCCTACGACGCCATCGTGTGGGATACCGGCCCCGAGGCCGATGCGCTGTACGCCGCCTGGTGCGAGGGCCGCACCGGCTATCCGCTGGTCGATGCCGCCATGCGCCAGCTCAACACCACGGGCTACATGCACAACCGGCTGCGCATGGTGGCGGCCAGCTTTCTGGTCAAGGATCTGGGCATAGACTGGCGCCGGGGCGAGGCCTGGTTTGCGCGCCAGCTCAACGACTTCGACCTGGCGGCCAACAACGGCGGCTGGCAGTGGGCGGCCTCCACGGGCTGCGACGCCCAGCCCTGGTTCCGCATCTTCAACCCCATCACGCAAAGCCAGAAGTTCGATGCCGACGCGCGCTTCATCGAGCGCTACGTGCCCGAGCTGGCCCGCCTGCCCGCCGCGCTGCGCCACGCGCCCTGGCAGGCCCGGCCGCTGGAGCTGGCCGAGGCCGGCGTGGTGCTGGGCACGGACTACCCCCATCCCGTGGTGGACCACGCAGCCGCGCGCGAGCGCACGCTGGCCCGCTACGGCGTGGTCAAGCAGGCGGCCGACGACTCCAAATGATTCCCACTGCCCACCTCATCGCTGCAGGGTCCAGTGATTCGGAAAATCGAAGGAAAGCTGCCTTTGGTGGCGGATCGAAAGCAGGTAAACCGTGCCCCCGATCCGCGCATACAGCAGCAGATAGTGGGCCATCACGTACTCACGCAGCTCGCCGTCCTTGTCGAGTGAGCCCAGTTGTTTCTTCAGACGTGCCAAACCCCTGGCGCCCTCGACCGAGCGAGCCGGCAGCTCAAGAAACGAGCGACCCATGCCAGGGAAGCTTTCCAGATTGGGGATGACGGTCTCCGTCAGTTCGTCCAGCAGCGCGTCGAAGGCGTGCGGGGCCTGGGCCTCGATCAGGAAGTCCTCAAGCACTTGCAGGTTCCGCTCGAAGTTGCCCGTGAGCTTGACGGTGCTCCTGACTGCCATGCTGCGAGGCCGCGTTCAGGGCGTGCTATGCATTACCCGGCCGCCCTGGCAGCACGTCGGCGCTTGATGGCGCCCAGCGTGCTGCGCGCATCCTTGACCTCGCCCGCCGCCACATCCGCGAGGCCTTGGCTGGCATCGTCGATCAGCAGCAAATGGATTCGCTCGCGCTCCAGCTGATGGTAGTAGCCCAGCCGTTGGGCGTCGATGATGGCCACGTAGCTCTCACCGTTCTTGGTGATGATCTTCTCGGCCCCTGCCTTCACCTGGTCGGCCAGTTCAGACAGGTGTGCCCTGGCTTGCGACAGCGGAATCACGTCACCGGCAGAAATGGCCATGTTCGGCTCCCCCAGGAGTTGTACAGAATCCTGCACATCATAAGCACTTCGAAATGGGCCTCACGCACGGGCCGTTGAAACAAAAAAGAGCAGCGGATGCTGCTCTTTTTTTGTTCAGGCCACCAGCCTTCAGGCCCCTTCGCCCAGGGGCTCGCTGTCCACCTGCAGCGACTGCGGCGCCAGCGGGCCGCCGCTGATGCTGCCGCCCTGCAGGGAGTAGTGCTGGATCAGGCCCAGCAGTTCCTCGTCCGAGTAGGGCTTGCCCAGGTAGTGGTTGGCGCCCAGCTGGCGCGCCATCTCGCGGTGCTTCTGGGCGATGCGCGAGGTGATCATGACCACGGGCAGGTCGCGCAGGGCCTCGTCGGCGCGGATGTTGCGCAGCAGGTCGAAGCCGTCCATGCGCGGCATCTCGATGTCGGACAGCACCAGGGTCGGCCGCTCCTCGGCCAGGCGCTCCATGGCCTGCAGGCCGTCGGCCGCCAGGGCCACACGGTAGCCTTCGCGCTGCAGCAGGCGCTGGGTGACGCGGCGCACGGTGATGGAGTCGTCCACCACCAGCACCAGCGGCACCGAGGCCGGCCCTGCGCTGGCCAGCACGGCTTCGCCGTCGCCCTGGCCTGCGGCGCGCTCGGCCTCTTCGGTACGGGCGCGCACCTCGTCGCCATAGACGTTGGCCAGCGCCACGGGGTTGTAGATCTGCACCACGGCGCCCGAGGCCAGCACCGACATGCCGGTCAGGCCGGGCAGGCGGGCCAGCTGGGGGCCGAGGTTCTTGATCACCACTTCCTGGTTGCCCAGCACTTCGTCCACGTGCAGCGCAATGCGCTGCGCCGCGCTGCGCAGGATGACCACGGGCCGGGTGCGGCCCACGGTTTCCTCGCTGCGCAGCGAGGACTGCCACAGCGCGCCGGCCCAGTAGAACGGCAGGGTCTCGCTGCCGTCTTCGAAGCTGTGGCTGGCATAGGCCTGCTGCAGCAGCTCCAGCGGCGCGCGGCGCACGATTTCCACCAGGCTGGCGGGCACGCCGACCAGCAACTGGCCCGCGCGCAGCATGACCACCTGGGTGACGGCGGTCGTCAGCGGCAGCACGAGGCGGAAGGCACTGCCCCGGCCCGCCTCGCTGTGGGTTTCGATGCGGCCGCCCAGCGCGTTGACTTCGGAGCGCACCACGTCCATGCCGATGCCGCGCCCGGCCACGCCGGTCACCTCGGTGGCCGTGGTGAAGCCGGGCTCGAAGATCAGGCGGCCGGCGTCCTGCTCCGTCAGCGTCTGGTCCTCGGGCCACAGGCCCTGGGCCACGGCCTTGTCGCGGATGCGCTGCAGGTTCAGGCCGGCGCCATCGTCCTCCACCGACAGCGCCACGTCGTTGCGCTCCTGGCTCAGGATGATTTCAATGGTGCCCATGGCGGGCTTGCCTGCGGCGGCACGCTGCTCGGGCGACTCGATGCCGTGGGCCACGCAGTTGCGCAGCAAGTGCTCGAAGGCCGGCATCATGCGGTCCAGCATGCCCCGGTCCATTTCAATGGTGCCGCCCAGGATGTTCAGCCGCACCTGCTTGCCCATCTCCTTGGAGGTCTGGCGGACCACGGCGTACAGGCGCTCGGCCAGGGAGTCAAACTCCACCATGCGCGTGCGCAGCAGGTCGCGCTGCAACTCGCGGGCCTGGCGGCCCTGGGCGACCAGGTCGTCCTCGGCGCCGGCCATGTCGCGCTGCAGGTTGCGCTGCACGGTGGCCACGTCGTTGACCGACTCGGCCATCATGCGGGTGAGTTCCTGCACGCGCGTGAAGCGGTCGAACTCCAGCGGGTCGAAGCCCACGGCCGAGTCCTTGGACAGGGCCAGGCGCGACTGCATCTGGCTCTCGGCCTGGACCTCGATGTCGCGCAGCTGCATGCGCAGGCGCTCCAGGTTGCCGGCCAGCTCGTCCAGCGATCCACGGGCCTGGGCCAGGCGCGCATCGACACGCGAGCGCGCAATCAGCACCTCGCCGGCCTGGCTGATCAGGCGGTCCAGCAGCTGGGCGCGCACGCGCACCGTCTGCTGGGCACCGGCGCGCAGCGGCGCAGTGACAGGCGCTGGCACAGGGGCCGCGGCCGCCGGTGATCCAGCCGTTGCCGATGCGTCGGAGGCCGCAGCCGCTGCAGGCTCGTCGAGGGAGATTTCATCGCCCAGGTCCAGCGGCGCTTCCTGCGCCTGCTCACCGGCCACGCGCAACACGTCGAAGCCGGCCTGCAGCGCGTCGAAGCTGCCCAGCAAAGGCTCGATCTGCTCGGCGGTCGGAGATTCGCCATCGACCCGCTCCACGGCAGATTCAAGGCGGTGGGCCATCTCGCCCAGGCGCATGGCGCCCGCCAGCCGGGCACTGCCCTTGAGCGTGTGCAGGGCGCGCAGGGTTTCGTGGCGCGCCTCGTCCAGCGAGGGCCGGCCATGCCAGCGGCGCAGCGCGGCGCCCAGGCGGGGCAGCAGCTCGATGGCCTCTTCCTCGAAGATGGGGAACAGGTCGGGATCGACCTCGTCCAGCGCATCGATGTCATCGTCCAGGTCGCTGCCCACGGCCACGGCATGGGCGATGGCCTCGTCGATGCGGCGCTGCAGCTCGGCCTCGTGGCGCGCATCGTTGACCAGGGGGCGCATGGAGTAGGCCAGGGGCGCCACCGACGGTGTCTGCGCCTGGGCACCGGCGTCGAGCACGGCGTCCGTGCCATCGCTGGCGTCCTGAGGCTCCAGCTGGTCCAGCTGGTCCAGCTGGTCCAGTTGGTCCAGCTGCTCCAGCGCGTCCAGGCGGCTGTCCGGCGCGTCTGCGGCCTCGATGTCCAGCGCCAGCAGCGCCTGCAGGGCCTCTTCCACGCCCGGCTGGGGCGTCTTGAGGAAACCGGCGGCGAACTGGTGCAGCAGGCGCTGCACTTCGTCGGAGGCCGCCACGCAGGCGGCAACCTGGTCGGGCGTGCCACAGCGCTGCGGCTGCAGATGGGTCAGCGTATGTTCCAGCAGGCGCGCCAGGTCCGACAAGGCCTTGAAGCCCACGGTGGCCGAGCTTCCGGCCAGCGAATGCGCAAAGGCGACGGCGTCGTCGGGCACGGGCTCGCCGGGCTCGGTCGCCCATTGCTGCAGCGTCAGGTCCAGGCGGCGCGACCATTCGTCGGCCTCGTTGAGGTAGACGTTGTACAGCGGCGCGCTGATGCGCAGGCCATCCACGACCTTGAAGCCATCGGCGTCGATGCCGGACAGATCCTCGTCGCCGGACTTTTCGGCCTGCGGGGTTTCTGCCTCGGGCACCTCGGGCGCCTTGACCGACTCGACTGCGTCGGATGCTTCAACCGCTTCTGGCGCTTCGACCGCTTCGACCGCTTCTGGCACCGCGATCATCTCGATCGCTTCGGCGGGTGCCGCTGCCGGGGTCAGGCCCAGATCCAGGTCCAGCCCCTCGAAGGGCGCCAGGGGCACGGCGGCTTGCGGTGCTTCAGTTTCAGTTTCGGCCGCGATGGCTTCGGCTTCGATGGCGGCGGCCTCGGGCAGCGCGGGCGGGTCGCCCGCGACGACGGCCAGGGCCTCCTGCTCGCTGTCGCGCATGGCTGCTTCGAAGGCCGCAAAGTCCAGTTCCTCGACGGCGTCGGTGGCCAGTTCGGCAGGCGCCTCGGCGGCTTGCGGCGTCAGTGTCTCCAGCGACTCCTGCGGCGCGGCGGCCGAAGGCTGGGGGTCCGGCTCCAGCAGGTCGAAGTCCAGCGCAAAGTCCAGCTCGCCAGAGGTCTGGGCGGGCTGGGCGGGCGTGGCCTGCTCGGGCGCATCCAGGTGTTCTGCCTGCGGCTCCTGGGCCACGGGCGCGAATTCCTCGATTGCGGCGGGTGCGGGTGCGGGCTCGAGTTCGGGTTCGGGCTGTGCGAGGGGCTCGGCACGCGGAGTGCGCGGCACCAGGGCCACGTCGGCGCGCAGGCCTTCCAGGCGCATGGCATCGGCCGCAGCGCGGAAAGGCGTGGCCTGCCAGGCGTCGGCCTGGTGGCGCTCTATGGCCGAGGCCCAGGCGCCAAAGGCGCGCAGCGCATCGCTGGCCAGCTCCTGCATGGGCTGGGGCATGGCCTTTTGCTCGGCCAGCCAGGCGTTGAGCATCTGCTCCATGGCCCAGCCGGCTTCGCCGAATTCATCCAGGCCCACCATGCGCGAACTGCCCTTGAGCGTATGGAAGGCGCGGCGCAGCGTGGTCTGCTCGCTGAGGTTGCCCGGCTCGTCGGCCAGGGCGCGCAGGGCCTGCAGGCCGTTGTCCACCACCTCGCGGGCCTCTTCCAGGAAGATGCCCAGCAGTTCGTCGTCCGAGTCTTCTTCCGAGACCGACAGGCCGGCCGGCGGGGGCACGGGCTCGGACACGGATGCAGAGACGGATTCAGAAACGGTTTCAGGCGCGGATTCGGCTGCGGGCTCTGGCTCGGCCAGGGACTGGTCCAGCTGGAAGAGCGGCTCGGCCGGCGCTTCGAGGGCCTTGGCGAATTGCGCCAGTTCCGCGGCATCGGCCAGCGCGTCCTGCTCGGCGGCCGTGGGCTGGGCCAGCGGCTCGGTCGCGATGTCCACGGGAGCCGGGGGCGGCGGGGGCGGCGTGGAGGGCGCGGCAGATTGCGGCTCGGCGATGGCGTCCTGCGGCACGGGCAGCGGCTGCGCCACGGCAACGGCTTCGCGCTGCGGCGGCACGGCGGCGGTATCCAGGGCGGGCAGTTGCTCGGGCGCCTTGCCCGCATCATCGGCCCGGTGGCCGCGACGGCCCATGAGGATGCGCAGGCCGCCTTCGGCCTCGTCATAGACGAAGAGCTTGCGCGCCATGCTGCGCTGGTAGCTCAGCATGTCGATCAGAAAGCCCATGGCGCCCAGGCTGTTGCCCAGTTTCTCGAACACCTGGGGACGTTCTGCGTCGTCGATCTCACCCAGCACCAGCCGTTCCACGGTCTCGCGCATGCGCTGCATGGCCTGCGTGGCCTGGTCCAGGCCCAGCACGGACAGCACGCCGCGCATCTGCGCCATCTGGCCCGAGACGGGTGCCAGCACGGTGGCATCGGCAGGATTGCGGAAATACTGGTCCAGGTGCCGCTCGGCCTCGGCCAGCGTGGCACGCAGCTCGCCCACGACCGAGCCCATGGTCTGGTGGTCGCTGGCCTGGCGGTACAGCTCCTCCATCCAGGGCTCCAGCGGACGCGCGGGCGCGCCCTGCAGGGATTCCTCCAGGCGCTGGAC
Organism: Delftia sp. JD2; assembly: GCF_001682645.1. Classification (NCBI taxonomy): domain Bacteria; kingdom Pseudomonadati; phylum Pseudomonadota; class Betaproteobacteria; order Burkholderiales; family Comamonadaceae; genus Delftia; species Delftia sp. JD2. The sequence goes on along the minus strand of NZ_LFJT01000019.1, from coordinate 8,261 downwards.
CAGGTTGGAGGACTGCTCGGCCAGTTCCTCGTCGCCCATGTCCATGGTGGCAAAGGCCGCCTGCAGGTAGAGCACGGAGGTGGCCACTTCCATGGCCAGTTCGGCCGGTGGCGGCTCGCCGATGCGGGCCACGGTTTCGGCCACCTTGATCAGCATGCGCGCCAGGCCATGGCTGGCCGGGTGCAGCTTGACCAGGGATTCGGCCACCTGGGCGAACTGGTCCACCACGGTCTTGGTGCGGGCACGGTCGCCGCCGGCAAGGGCGGACCAGGTATCGGCTGCCGTGGTGATGCGCTTGCGCGCCTGCACCAGCACCGCCGGGTCGTAGCGGCCAAAGCGTGTCTGCTGGTAGTCCACCTGGGGCTGGGCCTGCATGCCGTAGGCCTGGCGCACCGCCTGCAGGGCGGCGCCAGCCTGCTCGGCAGGGCGGGCCTGGGCGCAGAAGAACAGCAGGTCCTGCAGCAGCCGCGCAGGCGGCGTGCGGTCGCCCTTGGCCATGGCCGCGTACTGCATGAGCACGCGCGAGGCCATGCGCTTGACGTACAGGTCAACAACGATCATCCCGCGCGACTGCGCGTCGAAGAAGCCGGCCGCCACCTTCCAGAAGCTGCGCGCGGTGACATCCTCGGTCTGGCCCACGGCAAAGCGCAGGCACAGGTCGCGCATCTGGGCGGCGGCCTCGCGGTCGTCGCTCTTGACCATGCGCAGCACCACGCCGTCGAGCAGGGCCCGGGCATCGGGGCCGTAGGCCAGCGGCTCGGGCTGGCGCGCCCACTCGGGCTCGCGCGCGCGGCGCTCGGCAGGCCACAGGTCGGCCGGGTGCACCTTGTCGTTGCCGGCCAGCGCCTGGGTGTCGCGGTATTGGGGAAACAGGGCCACGGCCGAGACGGTCTTGCCGGCCAGCACGGTTTCCAGGTATTCGATGAGCGCGAAGCTGGCGCGCTCCAGCGTGGCGGCGGCCTGGTCGGTGCACAGCTCGGGGCGCTGCACAAAGCGCTGCACGGCGCTTTCCATGCCGCGCAGCACCAGGGCCGGAGAGCCCAGGCCCACCATTTCGAGGGCGCCGCAGGCCTGGTGCAGTTGCTGGCGGGCGATGCGCAGGGCCGAGGTGTCAAGCTCCTCAAGGTCCGAGGCGCGTGCCGCATCGGCATCGCGCACGAAACGGGCCACCGCCTTGCTCGCCCCTTCCAGCGACTTGCGCAGCTCATCGAGCACCCAGGCCAGCGGGCCCAGGTCCTGTTCGGTGTGCGCGGCCTGCGCCGCGCCCGTTTGCGATTCGTCAACCACTGACATGGACAGTTCCCCAAGCCCCTAGGGCCTGTGCATAGCTATGTTGGACCGGGTCAGGCAATCTTGAAACGCGCCACCGACTGGCGCAGTTCCTCGGCCATGTGCGAGAGTTCGCGCACCTGCTGTGCCGTGGTGCGCGTACCTTCGCCCGTCTGCTCGGTCACCGCGAAAATGTGCTGGATGTTCTCGGCCACGTCGTTGGCCAGAACGGCTTCGCGCGAGGTGGACGAGGAGATCAGCTCGATCAGCTCGGCCAGATGGCGCGACACGGAGTCGATCTCGGTCAGCGCGGTGCCGGCGGAGTCGGACAGGCGGGCCCCCTCGACCACACCCTGGGTGGAGCGCTCCATGGCGGCCACGGCATCCTGGGTGTCGGTCTGAATCGCCTTCACCAGCGCCGCGATCTGGCGCGTCGCGTCAGCCGAGCGTTCGGCCAGGCGCTGCACTTCTTCGGCCACCACCGAGAAGCCGCGACCGGCTTCACCGGCCGATGCGGCCTGGATGGCGGCGTTCAGCGCCAGCACGTTGGTCTGCTCGGTAATGTCGGAAATCAGCTCGGTGATTTCGCCGATCTCCTGCGAGGATTCGCCCAGCCGCTTGATGCGCTTGGAGGTTTCTTGGATCTGGTCGCGGATGGAGTTCATGCCGCCGATGGCGTTCTGCACGGCCTTCAGGCCCAGGTCCGCAGCTTCCAGCGACTGGCGCGCCACCTGGGCAGATTCCTGCGCCTGGGTGGAGACCTCGTTGATGCGGCCGGCCATGTCCAGCACGGAGCGGCCGGTTTCGCGGATCTCGCGCAGCTGTTCGGTCGATGCGGCCAGCAGCTCGGTGGAGTTGGCATCCACCTCGGCCGTGGTCTGCGCCACGCGCGTTGCCGTGTTCTGCACGCTACCCACCAGGGCGCGCAACTCTTCCACCGTGTAGTTCACCGAGTCGGCGATGGCGCCGGTGATGTCCTCGGTCACGGTCGCTTCCTGCGTCAGATCGCCCTCGGCCACCGACTGCAGCTCGTTCATCAAACGCAAAATGGCGGCCTGGTTGGCGTCGTTGATGCGCTTGGCTTCATGCTCCTGCACGCGCGACTCTTCCTGGCGGCGTTCGGCAGCTTCCTGGCGCAGGCGGCTGTCGAGCAGCTGCACGCGGGACAGGCCCACGCCGCACAGCAGCACCAGCACGGTGGCCAGGGCCAGCAGGCCCATGGGCAGCGAGCCGATGCCGGCGCCGCTTTGCAGCTTGGTCTGCAGGTCTTCCAGCTGGCGGCGCAGCGGTTCGCTGTCGGCATTGATGGCGGTCTGTGCCTCGCGGGCGGAGACCAGGCCCTGCAGGTTGCCCAGAATGGCGCTGGCCTCGGTGCGGGTCTCTTCGTAGAGCTTGATCAGTGCCTCGATCTGCTCGCGGGTCTGGGCGTCGCGCGTGGGGGGCAGGCGCAGTTCGCTGCTGCCGCCCAGCAGGCTTTCGGAGATTTCCTTGAACGAGTTCAAGTCCTTGCCCAGCAGGAACACGGCCTCGGGGCTCACGCCTTCGGCGGTCTGGAATTCGTTGGCCGACTTGCCGATACGCTGGGTCAACATCACCAGCTGGCCTGCGGCCGAGATCTCGGCGGGGCTGGCGCCCTGCTGCAGCTTGAGCGAGGAGATGGTTTCGGCGATCTCCAGCAGATCCGAGGACTGCCGGTTGATGGTGCGCAGCGCGTCGCCGACCTGGGTCAGGATCTGCTTTTGCTCCATCACCACCTTGGCGCTTTGCTCGGCGCGCTCCATCAGCGGCATGATCTGGCCCAGCTCGTCGGCGTAGGCGCCGCCCAGCGGGCGCACGCCCATGGAGTCATCGCCCGAGGTGAGGGCGCGCACGTTGCGTGCCAGCACGCCCGCACTGTCTTGCACGTCCGCAAACGAAGGTGCCGCGCCAGTCAGCGCCTGCGACACCGACTTGGCAAGGCGCTGCGACTGCATCAGGGCCTGGCCGGTGGCGGCCAGCTGCTGTGCCGAGCCGTCCGCCTGGCGCAGAGCCCATGCCGCCGCCAGCACCAGGGCCAGCACGGAAACGCCCAGCAGCGTGGACAGCGTGCGCTGGTGGCGCGCGGCAGGCGCGCGGCCCAGCAGCGGCAGGACCACCGTTTCCTGGTCCAGGACTGCGCCGGCGTCGCCCGGCATGGCGTCGGGCGCGCCCTGCACGGTCATGGACGCATCGAGTGCGTACATATCCTGGGAGACGGTGTCTCCGAGCATGCTGTTGTCCGCGCCCGAGCCGGAGTCGGCCGGCTTGCGTTGGAAGCGATTTGCAAGACGTTGCAAGAATGACATGGGACGACCTTCAGAAACTCAGGCGCGAATGCTCAGAAACTCGGAGGTTTGGGACAGGCGCTGCAATTGCAGCTCCTGCCAGCGGTGGCCCGCTTCATCGATATGCACGGGGCCGAAAAAGGCGGGGGATTGCTCGGGCGCGGGCTCGGTGCGCACAAAGGCGTCGGCGCTGCGCAGGCCCTGCAGGCGGTCCACCAGCAGGGAGGCGTTCACCTCCAGCGCGGCATTGAAGGCCAGCAGGCTGGACTCGGCCAGCGCCGGTTCGCTGCGCGCCACGCCATGGCCCAGCAGGCTGGCCAGGTCGATCACCCCGGCCAGGGTGCCGCGCAGGTTGGCAATGCCCAGGAACCAGGGCTTTGTATAGGGCACGGGCTGTACGCCGGCCCAGGGAAAGATCTCGCCGGACTGGCCCAGCGGCATCAGGTAGTTGCGCCCGCCGGCCTGGACGGCCAGCCAGGCCGCCACCTTGACGCCTTCGCTGCGTGCGGCCTGGAGACGGCCGGCCAGACGGGATTGCAGATCGCGCAGTGCTTCACGGTTCGCCATGGCCAGCGCACCGCGTCAGTTCAGCGCCGCGATCTTGGCCTGCAGCTCGCCTGCATCCACCGGCTTGGTGATGTAGTCACGCGCGCCCTGGCGCATGCCCCAGACCCGGTCGGTTTCCTGGTTCTTGCTGGTGCACATGATGATGGGCAGGTCCGCGTACAGCGGGTCGCGCGTGATGGCGCGCGTGAGCTGAAAGCCGTTCTGGCCGGGCATGACCACGTCCATCAGGATCAGGTCGGGCCGGTCTTCGGCCAGGCTGCGCAGGGCCTCTTCGCCGTTCTCGGCCGTACGTACCTGCAGTCCCTGCTTTTGCAGCATGTCGGACAGAAACATCAGTTCGGTCTTGGAATCGTCCACGACCAGGACTTTGCGGATGGGCATCAAAGTGCTCCTATGGTTTGCTTGCCGAACTGCTCCACGGCCTGCAGCAGCTGGTCTTTGGTGAAGGGTTTCGTGAGGTAGTCCTGGCAGCCCACCATGCGCCCGCGCGCCTTGTCGAATACGCCGTCCTTGGACGAGAGCATGACCACGGGCGTATCGGAGAAGCGCGCGTTGCGCTTGATGATGGCGCAGGTCTGGTAGCCGTCCAGCTTGGGCATGAGGATGTCGCAGAAGATCAGCTGGGGCTGATAGTCGTTGACTTTGGACAGTGCGTCGAAGCCGTCGTCGGCCAGGAGCACTTCGTGCCCGCCCTGTTTGAGGAAGATTTCTGCGCTGCGGCGGATGGTATTGCTGTCATCCACCACGAGTACGCGCAAGGGTGCGCCCGATGTCGTCACTGAGAAACCTCCCGGAAATGTATGAGTCGGCGCGGGTGGTCCCGCGCTCAGATTTCGACCATCTCAAAGTCTTCTTTACGTGCACCGCATTCGGGACAGGTCCAATTCATGGGCACGTCATCCCAACGCGTCTGGGGTGCGATGCCACGCTCGGGGCAGCCTTGCGCCTCGTCATAGATCCACCCGCAGATCAAGCACATCCAAGTTTTAGGGTCGGTCACAGCTTAAAGGGCCTTCACATAGAATGCAACGATTGTATCTAGTCATAACCACCCGCCACGGCCTTCGCTGGCGGGGCGCAAACTGGGCTGAGCCATGGCATTGAACCCCTCCAACTCCCCCAGTCCCGACACCGAATTGGTGGACGAAACCGCTCCCGTATGCGTGCTGGTCTTCAACGCCAGCGACCCCAGCGGAGCAGGTGGCCTGTCGGCCGACATCGCCACCATCGCCTCGGTCGGCGGTCATCCGCTGCCCGTGGTCACGGGTGCCTACGCACGCGATTCGGCCAAGATCTTCGAGCATTTTCCCTTTGACGACGAGGCCGTGGCCGAGCAGGCGCGCGCCGTGCTGGAGGACATACCCGTGTCCGCCATCAAAGTCGGCTTCGTGGGCAGCCCGGGCAACCTGGCGGCGATCGCCGAGATAGCTTCCGACTATCCCGACATCCCCATCGTCTGCTACATGCCGGACCTGTCGTGGTGGGAGGAAGACCCGCTCGACCAGTACATGGACGCGCTCAAGGAGCTTGTGCTGCCGCAAACCTCGGTGTTGGTTGGAAGCCACAGTACGCTGTGCCGCTGGCTGTTGCCCGACTGGAGCAACAGCCGCAGCCCCACGGCGCGCGACATCGCCATGGCGGCCGAGGCCCTGGAAGTGCCCTACGTGCTGGTCACCGGCATCCCCCTGCCCGACCAGTTCGTGGACAACGTGCTGGCCACGGCGCAGTCCGTGCTGGGCAACAGCAAGTACGAGATGTTCGACGCCACGTTCACCGGCTCGGGCGACACCCTGTCGGCCGCGCTGGCGGCTCTGGTGGCCAGCGGCAACGACCTGGGGCTGGCCACGCAGGAGGCGCTGGAGTACCTGGACCGCAGCCTGGACAGCGGCTTTCGCCCCGGCATGGGCCACTTCATCCCGGACCGCATGTTCTGGGCCCAGCCCGAACCCGAGGACGAAGACGCCGAGGCCGCCGAGCCGCTCACCGAGCTTGACGCCGACACCCAGGCCATCGAAGGCTTCGTGATGCCTCCCCATGACACCAAGCATTGAGGCAGGCCGCCCCTGAGCGGCTGCGCCCTTGGCTTGGCGCCTCTGGCTTGTACCCCGCACATGGCAGACTCCTGCACTATGACCACTGACCTGAATATTCCCCTGTTCGAACGCGCCAAGGCCGTGATCCCCGGCGGCGTGAATTCACCCGTGCGCGCCTTCAACGCCGTGGGCGGCACGCCGCGCTTCGTGCGCCGTGCGCAGGGCGCGCATTTCTGGGACGAGAACGCCCAGCAGTTCACCGACTACATCGGCTCCTGGGGTCCGATGATCCTGGGCCACGGCCACCCCGAGGTGATGGCCGCCGTGCAGGCCGCCGCGCTGGAAGGCTTCTCCTTCGGCGCCCCCACGGAGCGCGAGGTCGTGCTGGCCGAGAAGATCCTCTCGCTCATGCCCTCCATGGACATGGTGCGCATGGTCAGCTCGGGCACCGAGGCCGGCATGAGCGCGCTGCGCCTGGCGCGCGGCTTCACGGGCCGCAACAAGATCATCAAGTTCAACGGCTGCTACCACGGCCATGCCGACGCCCTGCTGGTCAAGGCCGGCTCGGGCCTGGCGACCTTTGGCGCCTCCTCCTCGGCCGGCGTGCCGCAGGACGTGGTCAAGGACACCGTGGTGCTGGAATACAACGACGTGGGCCAGCTCGAGGAGGCCTTCGCCCAGTTCGGCGACCAGATCGCCTGCGTGATCATGGAGCCCATTGCCGGCAACATGAACTTCGTGCGCGCCAGCGTGCCCTTCACGCGCCGCATCCGCGAACTCACGCGCGAGCATGGCGCGCTGATGGTCTACGACGAGGTGATGACCGGCTTTCGCGTGGCCCTGGGCAGCGCCCAGAGCCTGTACGCCCAGCAGATCGAAGGCTTTGCGCCCGACATCACCGTGCTGGGCAAGGTCATCGGCGGCGGCATGCCCATGGCGGCCTTCGGCGCGCGCCGCGAGATCATGGAAAAGCTCTCGCCCCTGGGCCCGGTCTACCAGGCCGGCACCCTGTCGGGCAACCCCATTGCCACGGCCTGCGGCCTCAAGACGCTGGAGCTGATCAGCGAGCCGGGCTTCCACGACGCCCTGCACGCGAAGACCGGCCGCCTGATGGCCGGCTTCAAGGCCGAGGCCGACGCCGCCGGCGTGCCCTTCAGCGTGGACCACCAGGGCGGCCTGTTCGGCTTCTACCTGCTGCCCGAGCTGCCCAGCACCTGGACCGAGGTCATGAAGACCGATGGCGCACGCTTCAACCGCTTCTTCCACGGCATGCTGGAGCGCGGCCACTACTTCGCGCCCGCCCTGTACGAGGCCGGCTTCGTGAGCGCCGCGCACACGGACGCGGACATCGACAAAACCATCGAAGCCGCGCGCGAAGTGTTCAAGACGCTCTGATATCCGCAGATATCTTCCCTTGCACGCCAACGCCACCAACGCCGTACCCCGGCGCTGGCGTGCAGGTCACATCACTCGTCGTCGCCCTGGTCCACGAACTCCACCAGCTCCGGCAGCATCTCCAGCTGCTGGATGGCGTCCTTGAGCCGCAAGCCGAAGCGTGATTCCGGCCGCCCGAAGGCGCCCTGCGCCAGCCGCAGCGCCGCCGTTGCCTTGACCCATTCCACCTCGAAGGCATAGCGGTCCGCGTGCTGCTGGACACTCATGCGCTTGATGTGTTCCAGCGCCAGCTCCACGACGCAGTCCACATCGATTTCACTGTCGTCCCTGTCGGGATCGTCGGTCATCAGCTCGATCAACTGCTGCAGCGTGCTGTGCACCAGGCCCAGCGAAGCATGCATGGCCTGCTGCCAGGTGGGAAGAAGGGGTGGTTGGGGAGAGTTCGCCTGTACGGCGGTGAGAGGGTGCATGTCTTGGCTCCTACTTGCGCGCACGAACGCGCCAGCCCCAGAAATCTGGGTACAACAGAACCCCACTTTTCGCTGGGGGTCACAAACGCTGTTGAAAAGATGCTTCGACACACCGGGCCTTTCGGCCTCCCGCAAGTGTAGTAGCTGGATGTTTTCAAAACCAGGCCGAGCGCAGCGACGGCCCGCCTCCACCCCCCGTATGTCAGCGCCTGCGTCGGGCCGCC
>NZ_LFJT01000018.1:0-111546 GCF_001682645.1 Delftia sp. JD2 | reverse complement strand
GGCCGCCTCGGCGGCTGCCGTGGAATGGGTGGATACAGCCGCCACGCGCGTGCCCTGCCGGTCGGCGACCACATAGCCTTCGGCCGCCAGTTGCTCGTAGGCGATGAGCACGGTGTTGCGCGAGACTCCCAGATCCTCCGACAGGGCGCGCGAGGCCGGCAGGCGGTCACCGGCCGGCAGGCGGCCCGCCAGGATGGCCTGCTTCAGGCGCTGGATCAGTTGGCGCTGGCGGGGAGCCGCTCCAGGGCCGGATTGCAAGGGACTGGTCAGCAGGTCGGAGGCGTGCATGCAATGGGTGGCGTGGCACCATGAAATAAGAGGGATATGGCGCTTTCAATGATGCCACGCCAGCGCTATCGTGGCCCTGCCAAATGACCTGACCAGGAATCTCCCATGCCCCCCGCACTCAACGCCCACTCCCAACCCGTAGGCCACGACCTTCCCGGCTGGACCCCGCGCCAGCGCCCGCCGCGCACGCCCATGCAAGGCCGCTACTGCCGGCTGGAGCCGCTGTCCGCCGCGCGCCATGCAGCCGATCTGTTCGATGCCTTCAGCCAGGCGCCGGACGCCAGCGACTGGACCTACATGTCGGTGGGCCCCTTCGCGGATGCCCAGGCCTATCTGCGCTTTGCCGAGGCCGCCCAGGCCAGCGATGACCCGCTGCACCACGCCGTCATCGACCTGGCCACGGGCCGTGCCATCGGCTCGCTGGCGCTGATGCGCGTGGACACGGCCAGCGGCGTGGTGGAGGTGGGCTTTGTCTGCTACTCGCGCCAGCTCAAGCGCACGCGTGCGGCCACCGAGGCGCAGTTCCTGCTGATGCAGCGCGCCTTCGACGAGCTGGGCTACCGCCGCTACGAGTGGAAGTGCGACAGCCTGAATGCGCCGTCGCGTGCCGCAGCGGCGCGCCTGGGCTTCCAGTTCGAGGGGGTGTTCCGCCAGGCCGTGGTCTACAAGGGCCGCAGCCGCGACACGGCCTGGTTCTCCATCATCGACAGCGAATGGCCGGCGCTGCGCGCGGCCTACCAGCGCTGGCTGGAGCCGGGCAACTTCGATGCGGGCGGCGGGCAGGTCCTTTCGCTGTCCAGCCTGATGGAGCAGGGTGCGCCGCAGGCTCAGGAGACGGCAGGCGCGGCGTAGTAGGCCTGCAGCACCTCGATCAGGGCCTGCGCATGGCGCGGCAGCCGGCCCTGGTCGCGCACGAGGATGCGGCGCTCGCGCACGCTCCATGCGTCGGTCAGATCGATCAGCGCCAGCCCCATGCTTTCGCGGTTGCGCCGCGCGGCGCTCTCGGGAACGATGCCTATGCCCACGCCGGCGCCGATCATGCGGCACATGGCGTCGAAGCTGGACAGCTGTATGCGCAGCTTCATGGGCTTGCCCAGGCGCTCGGTCACACCTGCCAGAAATGTCTGCAGTGTGCTGCCCTGCTGCATGCCGATGGCGTCCTCGTCCAGCGTCTCGGCAAACGCAATGCGCTTGCGCCGCGCAAAGCGGTGGCCGCGCGGCGTGGCCAGCACCAGCCGGTCGGTGCTGAAGTGGATGGTCTGCAGGCCCAGCGTATCCACCTGGCCGGCCACGATGCCCAGGTCAGCCCGGCCGTCGAGCACGCCGCGCGCGATCTCGGCGTTGGGCCGCTCCTGCAGGTCCACATTCACGCGCGGGTGGTCGGCAAGAAAGGCGGGCAGGATCTCGGGAAGAAAGTCGGTCACGGCCGTGGTGTTGGCAAACACCCGCACATGGCCGCGCAGGCCGGCGCCGTACTCCTGCAGGTCGTGGCGCAGCTGCTCGGACTGCAGCAGCATGCCGCGCGCGTGGTGCAGGAAGGCTTCGCCGGCCGGCGTGGGCCGCACGCCGCGCGCCTCCCGGTACAGCAGGGGCATGCCCGCCTGCTCCTCCAGCGCCTTGATGCGCAGGCTGGCTGCGGCCAGGGACAGGTGCTGCCTTTGCGAGGCGCGCGTGAGGCTGCCCAGTTCGGCGGCATGCACGAACAGGCGCAGGTCCGTCAGGTCGAAGTGCATGAGGGGCATGAAAGGCGAAGAGGGCATGGGCTGGGTCAAGGCTTTGTCAATTCCGAAGGCCGGGTCAGGAAATGCGCGATTGTGCGCTGGCCCGGCACGGGCAACCATGCGGGCTTGCGACAAGAACAAATGGAGACATGACCATGCCGGATTCTTCCTTTCCCCTGCCGTCGAGCCTTTTGCGCCGCCGAAGCCTGCTGGCCGCCGCACTCGCCTTGCCCCTGCTGGGCCGTGCCCAGGCCTGGCCCGCGCGGCCCATCGTGATGATCGTCCCGCAGGCGCCCGGCGGCACCAATGACATCGTGGGCCGGCTGGTGAGCCAGAAGCTGGCCGAGGTGCTGGGCGCCAGCGTGGTGGTCGAGAACCGGCCCGGCGCGGGCGGCAACATCGGCACCCAGGCCGTGGCCAAGGCGCCGCGCGACGGGCATACGCTGCTGATGACCATCAGCAGCAGCCAGGCCATCAACCCCGCGCTGTACCGCAAGCCGGGCTTCGATCCGGTGAAGGACTTCCGGCCCATCGGCCTGATCGGCTCCGTGCCCAATGTGCTGCTGGCCCATCCCGGCTTTGCAGCCAAATCCGTGCCCGAGCTGATCGCCATGGCCCGGGGCCGGCCCGACGAGTTCCGCTATGCCTCGGCCGGCAACGGCACGCTCAACCATCTGCTGGGCGAGATGCTCAACAGCATGGCGGGCATCCAGCTGCAGCATGTGCCCTACAAGGGCGTGGCGCCCGCGCTCAACGATGTGCTGGGCGGGCAGGTGCCGCTGCTGTTCGGCAGCCTGCCATCAACGCTGCCCCATATCCAGGCCGGCCGGCTGCGCGCACTGGCTGTGAGCGGCGCGGCGCGATCGCCGCTGCTGCCCGATGTGCCCACCATTGGCGAGACCGTGCCCGGCTACAACGGCACGCTGTGGGTGGGCCTGTTTGCGCCTGAAGGCGTGCCCGCGCCGGTGCTGGCGCAGTTGCAGGACGGCATGGCGCGTGCGCTGGCGGCCGGCGATCTGCGGGGCAAGCTCGAAGCCTCGGGCGTGGAGCTGGCCGGGCCGGCGGACAGGCCCGTGCCGCCCGCCCAGATGGCGGCCCTGCTGCGCGAGGACATCGCCAAGTGGGCGCGCATCGTCAAGGCGTCCGGCGCATCGCTGGATTGACGCAAGGCCTCAGCTCTGCGGCTCCATGGCCAGCGCGAACAGCTCGCTGCGAAAGTGGATGCCCAGCCGCGCAAAGGCGCGGTTGCGGTAGGTCTTGACGGTGGGCAGGCTCAGGCACAGGTCGCAGGCAATGCCCTCATGCGTCATGCCCTGCAGCAGCCGGGCGCAGACATCGAGTTCGCGCGGCGTCAGGTCGGGCTGTGCCTGCAGCAGGCGCATGCGCAGGGCCGGCAGTGTCTGCCGCTGCCGGGGCTGGGTGGGTGGGGTGGCCGGGGCCGGGGCCGATGCCAAGGCCGTTACCACGGCGGGCTGCGCCTGCGTCAGCGCGATGTGCTTGTGCGCCAGGGCCAGCAGCACGGGCGCCATGCTGCCGAAGCGGTCAATCTGCGCATCGCCCAGTGCCCTCTGGTGCTGGTGGCGGTAGAAGTTGACGGCAAACACACCGCCGTCGTCCTGGTGCTCGACGATGGACACGCGCTCGGCCATGCCGTGCGCGTCGTAGACCAGGGCGCGGTGCTCGCCCTCCACCTCCTGGGCCGTGATGTGGCACAGCGCCGTGCTGCGTGCCGGGCCGGCGTCGCCGTGGTTCCAGGTGCTGTCGCGCAGATAAGGACCCGAGAGATAGGCCCACCAGCAGTCGCGCGTGGTGTCGCGCGCCTCGCTGCTGGCCGACAGGAACAGCTGCGGCCGGCTGCGCGGGCCCGTGCGGTAGACCGACCAGGAGGCGGCGGGCAGCAGCGGGTTCATGGCCTCCAGCACCTGCCGGGCGAAGCCGGGCTCGCCCAGGCTGGCGACCATGTGGCCGATGGCGTGGCTGGGCACGTGGCCGGACGCATGGCCGGACGCATGGGCGCCCAGGGCGCTGGCGTCAGGGGTGTCGGAGGGGGCGGTCCAGTGTCTCAAGGGATGGCAGGGGCGGGCAGGGCGTTGTCATCTTCCGGGATGACGGCCGGCCCGGGCAATGGTGCTTATGCTAGGTCCCGATTCCATCCACCGGAGCCCCAGAACCATGCCAGATGACGTGCCGCAGCTTGCGGCCTTGCCCGATCCGTGCTTTCGCTTCTTCGCCGACCTGAGCGTGCAGGTGGGCCCGCCGCAGGAGGTCGGTGCCACGGCGCACGGCGGGCGCCGACTGATCCCCATCCTGGGCGGCACGGCCCGGGGCGACGGCTGGAGCGCGCGCGTGCTGCCCGGAGGCGCGGACTTCCAGCGCATCGTGCACGGCGGGCTGGCCGAGCTCGATGCGCGCTATGTGCTGGAGACCGATGCCGGCGACCTGATCTATGTCTGCAACCAGGCGCTGCGCAGCGGCGACCCGGCGCACATGGCAAAGCTGGCGCGCGGTGAGCCCGTGGACCCCGCGCACATCTATTTCCGCTGCGCACCCCGCATGGAGACGGCCAGCCGTGCGCTGGCCTGGATCAACGAGCGCCTGTTCTTCGGCAACGGCGCGCGCCATCCCGACCGCGTGCAGATGCGCTTTCACGAACTGCTCTGAGCCGCGCCTTTCCCCTCTCGATACCCACAATGCAGGAGACAAGACACATGAAAAACCAGGCATCGAAGTCGCGCCGCACCGCCGTGGCCTGCGCACTTGCCGCCGTGCTGGCCACCGGGCTGGCTCCCTGGACCGTGGTCGGCGCCCAGCCGGCCTTCCCGAGCAAGCCTGTGCGCCTGCTCGTCGGCTTTCCTGCGGGAACGGGGCCGGACATCGTGGCGCGCCTGCTCGCGCAGAAACTCTCCGAGCAATGGGGCAACCTGGGCGTGGTCGTGGACAACAAGCCGGGCGCTGGCGGCCTCATCGCCGCCAGCGAGGCGGCACGCGCCGTGCCTGACGGCTACACGCTGATGCTGGGCGAGACCGGCCAGCTCAGCATTGCCCCCAACACCTACCAGCGCCTGCCCTACGACCCGCAAAAGGACTTCGTGCCCGTCAGCCAGGTCGTCACCTCCGACTTCGTGCTGCTGGTCAATCCGCAGAAAGTGCCGGCCCGCAATGTGCCCGATTTCGTGGCCTGGGCGCGCCAGCGCAAGGAGCTGTTCATCGCCACCTTCGGCGCCGGCACGCCCGGCCATTTCGGCGCCTTCATGTTCGGCAATGCCGTGCAGCTCAAGCCCGAGCCCGTGCACTACAAGAACACCAACGATGCCCTGGGCGGCCTGTTCAGCGGCGACGTGCAGGCCGTCTTCGCCACGGCGGCCCTGGCCGCGCCCCAGGTCAAGGCCGGCAAGCTCACGGCCCTGGGCAGCACGGGCGCCACGCGCACCCAGTCCATGCCCGAGCTGCCCACCATCCGGGAGCAGGGCTATCCGTCGCTGGAGTTCAATTCCTGGTTCGGCGTGGTCGCGCCCGCCAAGACACCGCCCGAGATCGTGGCCAGGCTGCAGGCCGACATCGTGCGCGCCCTGCAGCAGCCCGACAGCCGCAGCCGGCTGGAGGAGGCGGGTTTCCGCGTGACGGGCACCACGGGCGACGAACTCGCCCGCATCATGCGCGCCGACACGGTCACCTGGGGCAAGGCCGTGGCGGCCACGGGGTTCAAGGCCGATTGAGGCTCAGCGCTTGCCCGCAGCCGGTGCACGCGTCTTGGGCGAGTAGTCGCAGTACGGCGCCACCACGCACTCCCAGCAGCGTGGCTTGCGGGCCTGGCAGACGTAGCGGCCCAGCAGGATGAGCCAGTGGTGCGAGTCCACGGCATAGGCCGGCGGCACGCGCTTCATCAACTGCATCTCCACCGCCAGCGGCGTCTTGCCCGGCGCCAGGCCCGTGCGGTTGCCCACGCGGAAGATGTGCGTGTCCACGGCCATGGTGGGCTCGCCAAAGGCCACGTTGAGCACCACGTTGGCGGTCTTGCGGCCCACGCCGGGCAGGGCTTCCAGTTCCTCGCGCGTGCGCGGCACCTGGCCGCCGTGGCGCTCGACCAGGATCTGGCAGGTCTGCATCAGGTGTTTGGCCTTGCTGCGGTACAGGCCGATGGTCTTGATGTAGCCCTCCAGCCCTTCAAGTCCCAGGTCCAGGATGGCCTGGGGCGTATTGGCCACGGGAAACAGCTTGCGCGTGGCCTTGTTCACGCCCACGTCCGTGGCCTGGGCCGAGAGCAGCACGGCAGACAGCAGCTCGAAGACGTTGGTGTATTCCAGCTCGGTCTGGGGCGAGGGATTGGCGGCCTTGAGCGTGGCGAAGAAGGGTTCGATGCTGGTGGTTTTCATTGTGGGGGCGCGTATCCATCGATGTGGCGTGCATTGTCATGCAAGCGCGGGTATTTGAAAGTGCGTAACAGGCTCTAGGAATGTTCTGATTTTTCATGTCTGCCAGGGTCAGATCGTCTGGTTATGCAGATGCGGCGTTGACTGGCCAAGGCCGCATCGCAATAGTCGGCCGGATCGATTCCGCCGACACCAGACATCACGCCACCAGGAGGGGGGCGACCACATGGCCACTCGCAAGATATCCGTTTCTCCCGCGCTCGCATCGTCACAGGCCCTGCTGGGCAATGTGCGGGACCTGATCGAGGCCGCGCGGCTTCGCGTGGCAGCCAACGTCAACAGTGAACTCACCCTGCTGTACTGGCACATCGGCCAGCACATCCATGGCCATGAATCCGAGGTGCGGCAGGCAGGCTGCAGCGATGAGGTCCTGCCGGTGCTGGCCGGTCATCTGGTCCAGGACTATGGCAGCAGCTTCTCGGAGAAGAACCTGTGGCGCATGACGCAGTTCTCCACCGCGTTTCCCGACCAGCCCCTGGTCATCTCGCCGACCCGGAAATTGAGCTGGGCGCATTTCATCGTGCTGATTGCGATCAAGGACCCAGTGCAGCGCGAGTACTACGCCAGCATGGCGAGCCTCGAGCGCTGGAGCGCACGCACGCTGCGCAGCCGTATCGACTCCCAGCTCTATGAACGCCTGGCGCTGCCCTGCGATGCCGAGGCGCTGATCGCGCAGGAGCCGGTCACGCCGCGCAGCACCGAGCGCATGTCGCCAGCGCTGTTCATGCGCGATCCCTACATCTTCGACTTTCTGGGGCTGCACGATGCCTGGCAGGAGGGCGACCTGCAGGCCGCCATCATCCGCGAGATGGAGGCCTTCCTGCTGCGGTCGGGCACGGGCTTCACCCTGGTGGCGCGGCAAATGCACATGCATGTGGATGAGCAGGACTTCCACCTTGATCTGCTGTTCTACAACCGCAAGCTGCGGCGGCTGGTGGCGGTGGAGCTGAAGGTGGGCGAATTCACGGCCGAGGACAAGGAGCAGATGGAGCAATACCTGCGCTGGCTGGACCGGCATGAGCATGAGCAGGGCGAGAACACGCCGATGGGCATGGTGCTGTGCACGGGCAACAGCTCCGAGCAGATCGAGCTGCTGGAACTGGGGCTGCGCGGCGTGCAGATGGCCGAGTACCTGCCCGGCCTGCCTGAGCGCCAGACGCTGGCACAGCGGCTGCGGCAGGCCACACGCCGGGCGCAGTGGCATTGGGCGCAGCGCCAGCTGGAAGGCGGGCCGGCCTGAGCGCCTGCCGCTGCGCTTGAGACCCGTTCCCCCTCTTCTTCCTTCGTTCCCCCTCTTCCTCCTACCCAGGCGGCAGCAGTTCCCGCAGGTGCTCCACAAAGGCCCGCACGCCCTTGGACAGGGTGCGGCCGGACAGCGTCTGCAGCTCGATGGCGCGCGCATTCATGCCGCGCTCGCGGATGGGCGCCGCATGCAGCTCGCCTCGGCGCACGCGCTCGCGCATGGTGACCTCACCGCCCAGCGACAGGCCGCCGCCGTGCAGCACGAAGTGCACCAGGGTCTCGAACTGGCCGCTGACCAGGGCGGGCTCGAACACCAGGCGGCGGTGGCTGCAGGCGATGTCGAACAGCTGGCGCGCGGTGTTGGCGTCCTCGGGCAGGGCAATGGCATGGGGATGCATCTGGGCCAGGGTGATGCTGGCATGCCGGGCCAGCGCATGGTCGGGCCGCATGATGGCGACCACGGGCGAGACCTGGCGGTGCCAGACCTCGATGTCACGTGCCGCCGCGCGGCTGTAGGTCAGGCCCACATCGGCCTCGCCGCCCAGCACGGCCTGGGTCACGGCGGCAGGCGCCTCCACACGCAGGTGGAACTGCATGCCCGGGTACTGCTCGCGGAACAGCGCCATGGCGCGTGGCAGGAACTCGATGGCAAAGCCGCCCGAGCTGCACACGCGCACCACGCCCCGGCGCAGGCCCTGCAGGGCCTCGATGTCGGAGACCACACGGTCGGCCTCCAGCGCACCGCGGCGGGCATGGGCGGCCAGCAGCTCGCCTGCCGGGCTGGGCGCCATGCCGCGCGGGCGGCGCTCGAACAGCGGCACGCCCAGCATCTCTTCCAGTCCGGCGACCTGGCGGCTCACGGCCGAGGGCGAGACATTGAGCCGCGTGGCGGCTTCGCTGACCGAGCCGCTGCGCACCACTTCGAGAAAGTAGCGCAGGGCCGTGTCCTGTAGGCGGTTGGAAAGCATGGTGGCCTGCTCGTGGTTTGCGAAAAACGCAACGATAAGCCAAGAAAAAGGCGATTGTCGAAATAATTTCGCCTGCTTATGCTGACTTCGTTCCGTCACAAAAACGAGGAAATCCATGGAGTCAAACGCAAGCACCGCAACGCAGCAGCCGGATCTGGCCACCGGGGGTGGTGGCGTCGTGGAAATGTCGGCGGTCGAGCTGTCAAAGGCCATCCAGGGCCGCGATCTGTCCTGCGTGGAGGTGCTGGATGCCTATTGCGCACAGATCGACCGCCTCAACCCCGTGGTCAACGCGCTGGTATCTCCGCTGGACCGCGACTGGCTGCGCGGCCGCTCCCGCGAGCTGGACACGCTGCTGGCGCGCGGCCAGAGCCTGGGGCCGCTGCACGGCTTTCCCCAGGCACCCAAGGACATCATGCCGGCGGCCGGCATGGTGACGACCAAGGGATCGCCCATCTTCGCGGGCCAGGTCTCGCAGACCGATTGCGTGGTGTTCGAGCGCATGCGCGCAGGCGGTGCGCTGTTTGTGGCGCGCAGCAATTCGCCCGAGTTCGGCCTGGGCGGCCATACCTACAACCCGGTCTACGGGACCACGCGCAATGCCTTCGATCCTTCGCGCTCGGCTGGCGGCAGCAGCGGCGGAGCCGGCGTGGCCGTGGCGCTGCGCATGCTGCCCGTGGCCGATGGCTCGGACATGATGGGCTCGCTGCGCACGCCGGCCGCCTTCAACCATGTCTACGGACTGCGCACCTCGGTGGGCTGCGTGCCGCATGGCCCTTCGGAAGAGGTGTTCTTCCAGCAGTTCAGCGTGGCCGGTCCCATGGCGCGGGACATTCCCGACCTGGCCCTGCTGCTGTCCGTGCAGGCAGGCTTTGATGCACGCCTGCCGCTGACCCGCCGCAGCGAGCTGCCCAAGGACTGGACCGCGCAGCTGCAGCGCGACTGCAAGGGCCTGCGCATCGGCTGGCTGGGGGACCTGGGCGGGCACCTGCCCACCGAGCCCGGCCTGCTGGAGACCTGCCGCGCGGCGCTGCGGCATTTCAAGACCATCGGCTGCACGGTGGAAGAGGCCGTGCCGGCCTTCGACTTCGAGCGCCTGTGGCGCGCCTGGATCGACCTGCGCAGCTTCAGCGTGGCCGGGGCCAACGCCGCCCTGTACCGCGACCCGGTCACGCATGCCCTGCTCAAGCCCGAGGCCCTCTGGGAAATCGAGCGCGGCCTGGCGCTGCCGGCCATGGCTGTCTATGACGCGGCGCGTGTGCGCTCGGCCTGGTACGAAACCCTGCGCCGCCTGTTCGACAGCTACGACTTTCTGGTGCTGCCCTCCGCCCAGGTCTTCCCGTTCGATGCGGCGCTGGACTGGCCGCATGCCGTGGGCGGCCGCGAGATGGACACCTACCACCGCTGGATGCAGACCGTGGTGCCCGCCACCATGGCCGGCCTGCCGGCCCTGGCCGCGCCCGCAGGCTTCGGGCCGCAGGGGCTGCCTGCCGGGCTGCAGATCATCGGCCCGGCGCAGGCCGATCTGGCCGTGCTGCAGATCGGCCATGCCTATGACCAGGCCGGCGGCTTCTCGCGCGTGCGCAGCCCGCTGCTCGACTGAAACCGCTGCATCGAGTTTTCCCAGGTTCCCGTTCCCTCGTCCCCCAGGAGATCCGCGCCATGGCCTTGTCCCGTTCCCGTTTTCTGTCGTGTCTGATGGCCGGTGCCACGGCACTTGCGCTGCCCGCAGCCAAAGCCCAGCCCCAGTCCTACCCGGATCGTCCGATCAAGCTGGTCGTGCCGTTTGCGCCGGGCGGCGCCACCGACATCCTGGGCCGGCTGCTGGCCACTTCGCTGGGTGAGCGGCTGGGCCAGCCCGTGGTCGTGGAAAACCGCCCCGGTGCAGGCACGGTGGTGGCGGGCGCGCTGGTGGCCAAGGCGCCGCCCGACGGCTACACGCTGCTGCTGGGCGCCAGCACCACGCTGACGCTCAACCCCGCCATCCGCAACCCGCTGCCCTATGACCCGCTGCGCAGCTTCACGCCGCTGGGGCTGGTGGCCGACATGGGCCTGGTGCTGGTGGCCCATAACGAAACGCCTGCACGCACGCTGCCCGAACTCGTGGCCCTGGCCAAGGCCGATCCCGACAAGTTGTCCTACGGCTCCTTCGGCACGGGGTCCTCGGTGCACTTTGGCGGCGAAATGCTCAAGACCGCCACGGGCATGCGCATGGTGCATGTGCCCTTCAATGGCAGCTCGCCCAGCCTCACCGCGCTGATGGGCGGCCAGGTGCAGGTGGCCGTGGACACGGTGGTGGCCACCACGCCGCTGATCAAGGCCGGCAAGATCCGTCCCATCGCAGCGCTGGGCCCGCAGCGCCTGGCCCTGCTGCCCCAGGTGCCCACCGTGGCCGAAAGCGGCTACCCGGGCTTTGCCATGGACACTTGGTTTGCCTTTCTCGCCCCGGCCGGCCTGCCCGCACCCATCCAGAAGAAGCTGGAAAAGGCGCTGGCCGACGCCATGGCCGAGCCGGCCATGAAGAAGAAGCTGGTGGACATCGGCCTGTCGCCCGCATGGGGTCCGGCCAGCGCGCTGCAGGAGCGCATAGAGCGCGAACTGCCGCAAATGCGCGCCGTGGCCGCCAGAGCCGACATCAAGGTGGATTGAACGCAGCTGCCTTCCGGGAGAGAGGGGGCAGGGCGCGAATCGACTCAGGGGGCTTCTAATCGTGCAGGAAAGCTGCGGCAGGATTGGCGACAATGCAGGCTTCGCCTTTTCATTGCACCGACAAAGAGACTCCTGCCCATGCAATTCGCCGACCGTCTGAACAACGTAGAAACCTCCGCCATCCGCGAGCTGTTCAAGCTGCTGGGCAAGCCCGGCATCATCAGCTTTGCGGGTGGTTTCCCGGACAGCGCCATGTTCGACGTGGCCGGCATCAGCGCCGCCTCCCAGGCTGCGCTGCAGCAGGAGCCGGGCGCCGCGCTGCAGTACGGTGCGACCGAAGGCTACCAGCCGCTGCGCGAGCAGATCGCCGCCTTCATGGCCGGCAAGGGCGTGCGCGAGCTGGCTCCCGAGCAACTGGTGGTGACCACGGGCAGCCAGCAGGCGCTGGACCTGCTGGGCAAGACCATGATCAACCCCGGCGACAAGGTCATCGTGGAAGGCCCGACCTTCCTGGCCACCATCCAGTGCTTCCGCCTGTACGGCGCCGAAGTCATCAGCGCGCCCATCGATGCCGAAGGCGCCCAGGTCGATGCGCTGGAGCAACTCATTGCCGAGCACCGCCCCAAGCTGGTCTACCTGATCCCCACCTTCGGCAACCCCAGCGGCGCCATGCTGAGCCTGGAGCGCCGCAAGAAGGTGCTGGAGCTGGCCGTCAAGTACCAGACTCTGGTGGTGGAAGACGATCCCTACGGCGACCTGTATTTTGGCGAAGCGCCTCCGCCCAGCCTGCTGGCGCTGTCCAGCGAGGTGCCCGGCAGCCGCGACTGGCTGGCGCACTGCGGCTCGCTGAGCAAGGTGCTCAGCCCCGGCCTGCGCATTGGCTGGCTGGTGGCCCCGGCCGAGCTGCTGGGCCGCGCCGTGATGTGCAAGCAGTTCAGCGATGCCCACACCAGCACCTTTGCCCAGGCCACGGCCGCGCAGTACCTGAAGTCCGGCGCGATGCCCGCCACGCTGGCCCATGTGCGCGAGGTCTACGCGCGCCGCGCCAAGGCCATGGGCGATGCGCTGCGCGAGCACCTCGGCGATGCCGTGGAATTCCTGCAGCCCCAGGGCGGCCTGTTCCTGTGGGTGCGCCTGACCGGCAAGGGCGGCGCGCTGGCCGATGCCGGTGAGCTGGCCAAGCGGGCCATTGCCCAGGGCGTGGCCTTTGTGCCGGGTGCGCCGTTCTTTGCGCAAAACCCCGATGCCACCAGCTTCCGCCTCTCGTTCGCCACGGCTGACGAGGACAAGATCCGCGAAGGCATCGCCCGCCTGGCCCAGGCGCTCAAGGCATGAGCGTGGCTGACGACGCAGAACATGGCGGCGGGCACGCAGACGCCGATGCCCTGCAGGCGCGCGTGATGGAGCTGGAGATCAAGGCCAGCTACACCGATGACCTGCTGGAGCAGCTGAACCTGACCATCTACCGCCAGCAGCAGCAGATCGACCGGTTGCTTGACGAGCTGCGCGACCTGCGCCGCCGGGTGCCCGAAGGCGGACCCGCCGGCGGCGCGACCCATCTGCGCGACGAGCTGCCCCCGCACTATTGAGTGCGCAGGGCTGCTGCGTGCGAATGCCCAGGCCAGCCCCTGCCTGGGCATTTCTTCATTCAAGCGGCTTGTTGGCCACGTGCTTCATCTTGCCCAGGAACAGGCGCAGGAAAAAGCCCGCCATGATCAGCATGAAGACGATGGCGCCCAGGCTCATCAGGCCGTAGTCGGTGGAAAAAAGATCAATCATCAGCTTCACAAGTCCTCCTGTGGTTTGTTGGTATCGGTGGGGTCCCGATCCAACTATCGCCGTGGCCTGGCGCGGAGGGCTTGTGATGGGTCAACGCGGCGGCGGGGTGGGTTTGCGGCAACGCAAAGGGGCAAGCCCCGGCAAGCCCGGACAAGCCCGGGAACTGGGCATGGGGTAGGAGTCGATCATCCAGGGCGAGCCAAGCCCATCACCCCCGCATGAACGGCAAGGGCACCTCCGCAGGAATCGGGCACGCATAGGGTCGGCCGCCGCGGCGCTCAAGCAGCTCCGCCTTGGCCTGGGCAATGCGTTCGGGCTGCTCCAGCAAGGCGATGGCCGTGGCCGCCAGCACCTGGGCGGCGCGCACCATGCCTGCGTGGGCCAGGCCGGACTGGCCTTGCGAGACCATCTGCCAGGAGTGCAGCGGCGTGCCGAAGGCGTAGCAGGCCACCCAGGCCTGGACGGTGGGCGTGATCCAGCTCACATCGGCCACATCGGTGGAACCGAACAGGGTGTCCTCCACGGCAGGATCGTAGGGCGCCAGGCCTTCGAACACGGCCGGCACCTTGCCGCGCAGCACGCTGGCCAGCGGGCGGCTGACCTGGTCCACGTCGTTGCTGTCCAGCGTGGCCTGGAAGTCTCCGGCCAGGCGATGCAGGCCGGGGTCCACGTGCAGCGGGCCCAGGGCCTGCATCTGCGCATACATCACCTGGTTCAGCGTGCGGTTCTGCAGCAGGTTGGAGCAGGCCTTGTCAAAGACGATCTCCAGCCGGCAGTCCGTCATTAGCGCGGCGCCGCGTGCCACGTTCTGCACGCGCTCATACAGCGCTGCTGCCTCGTGGTTGCGTGCGGCCCGCACCAGGTACAGCACCTCGGCGCGCGCCTGCACCACGTTGGGCGACAGGCCGCCCGAGTCGGTGATGGCGTAGTGCACCCGCGCATCGGTGGGCATGTGCTCGCGCAGGTAGTTCACGCCCACGTTCATCAGCTCCACGGCGTCGAGCGCGCTGCGGCCCAGGTGCGGGGAATGCGCGGCATGCGCGGCCTTGCCGTGGAAGATGAATTTCGCCTGGATGTTGGCCAGCGTGCTCTGGCTGAACACGCCGGTGAAGCTGGCCGGGTGCCAGGTCAGCGCCGCGTCCACATCGTCGAACACCCCGGCGCGCGCCATGAAGGTCTTGCCCGATCCGCCTTCCTCGGCCGGGCAGCCGTAGTAGCGCACGCGTGCCTTGGCACCGCTGCGGCGCAGGTGCTCCTGCAGCGCAACGGCCGCGAAATGCGCCGAGGTGCCCAGCAGATGGTGGCCGCAGCCGTGGCCTGCCAGGCCCGGGCTGTCGGTGGAAGGCGTGCAGACCAGGGCGCCGCTTTGCTGGTTCAGGCCCGACAGCGCGTCGTACTC
Organism: Delftia sp. JD2; assembly: GCF_001682645.1. Classification (NCBI taxonomy): domain Bacteria; kingdom Pseudomonadati; phylum Pseudomonadota; class Betaproteobacteria; order Burkholderiales; family Comamonadaceae; genus Delftia; species Delftia sp. JD2. The sequence goes on along the minus strand of NZ_LFJT01000018.1, from coordinate 97,070 downwards.
GCCCAGGAAGGCCAGCACCGGGCCCTCGTCGCCCCATTCGGCCAGGAAGGCCGTGGGAATGCCGGCCACGCCGCGCGTGATGCGAAAGCCCGCCTGCTCCAGCGCATCGATGTGCAGCCGGGCCGAAGCCGTTTCGGCATAGCGCAGCTCGGCCAGGGACCAGATGCTGTCGGCCAGGGCCGCCATGCGCGGGGACTGCTGCTGGAAGAAGTCCTGGAGATGCTCGACTGCGCTCATTCCGGCTTCACTCCTGCCTTGTCCAGCAGCGCCTTGTTGCGCTGCAGTTCGCTGGCGATCTGGGCCGGGAAGCGGCTCTGGTCCATCTCGGTGACCGAGGCGCCCAGCAGCTTCAGGTGCTTTTGCACCTCGGGCAGGCGCACGGCCTTCACCGACGCATCCTGCAACTGCCGGACGATGGCCGGTGGCGTGCCGGCCGGCACGACCAGCCCGAACCAGCTGATGCCCAGTTCGTTGAGCTGCGCGTAGCCCAGCTCCTTGAAGGTGGGCACATCGGGCAGGTCGGGCGAGCGGCTGTCGCCCGACAGCGCCACGGGGATGAGCTTGCCGCCCTTGATCTGGGGCATGGCCGAAGGCAGCTGGTCGGTCATCACCTGCACCATGCCGGCCAGCGCATCGTTGAGCGCCGGCCCGTTGCCGCGGTAGGGCACGATCTGCACCTGGGTCTTCATGGTCTCGTTGAAGGACGCCACCATCAGATGGCCCAGCGTGCCCAGGCCCGGAACGCCCGCGCTGTAGGCGCCGGGCTGGGCGCGCAGCTTGGCCAGAAAGCCCGGGAAATCCTTGACGCCCATCTTGGGGTGGACCATGTAGACCGACGGCATGGTCACCAGATTGGCCACGGGCAAAAGCCTGCCTTCCAGCTTGGCGGCGCGCGTGTACAGCGAGGGATTGATGGTGGCCGTGCTCACCGTGGCCATGCCGATGGTGTAGCCGTCAGGCGCGGCCTGGGCAATGCTTTCGGTGCCGATCAGGCCGCCAGCGCCGGCCTTGTTGTCCACCACCACGGGCTGGCCCAGCGTGCTGCGCAGGCCCTCTGCGATCACGCGCGCAACGATGTCGGTGGAGCCGCCTGCTGCAAAGGGCACGATGAGCTTGACCGGCTTGTTCGGATAGGCGTCGGCCGCATGGGCCGTGGAGGCCGTGTGGGCCAGAGTGAGGCCGCACAACACGGCGGCAAGACCGGACGTGCCCAGCGAAAGCACGGTGCGCCGCGGCAGTTGAAAGAGGGGTTTGGCTTGCATGGCATGGGTTCCATCAACGGTGAAGGAGCCGCAGGCCTGGGCCGCGCCGGCTCCCGATGCAGGCGACTATAGAAATCCTGCCGCCCGCGTGGGCCACGGTATTTGTGCCAAGCTATAAGCCATTCCGATAGCTTGCCCCGCGCCGCCTGTGGCGCGCCAGGGCCTGCCTGGGGAAAACACTGAGACTCCCATGAGCAATGACTTCGATGACCGCGACGGCCTGGACGATGCGGCCACGCCCCAGGGGCGGCTGCTGTATTCGCGCCTGACCAAGCATGTGCGCCTGCGCCAGCTGCAGCTGCTGGTGGCGCTGCAGCAATGCGGCTCGGTGGTGCAGGCCGCCGCCACGCTGCACATGAGCCAGTCGGCCGCCACCCAGGCGCTGGCCGAGATGGAGCGCGTGCTCGACATCCGACTGTTCGAGCGCCATGCGCGCGGCATACGTCCCACGCTGGCCGGCCAGACCCTCGTGGACACGGTGCGCGGCGTGCTGGCCGCGCTGGAGGAGGTGGCGGAATCGCTGGCCGCCATTCGCCGGGGCGCCGCGGCCGCGCTGCGCCTGGGCGCCATTCCGGCGGCAGCCCTGGCCATTCTTTCGCCCCTGCTGGCGCGGTTCTATGCCGAGCATCCCGAGGTGCATGTCGATGTGCACGAAGACGCCAGCACCCGGCTGCTGTCCCAGCTGCTGGGCGGCGGGCTGGACGCGGTGTTCTGCCGCGAGCCGGCGCTGCTGCCCGGCCCCTTCGTCTTCGAGCCGCTGCTGGCCGACACGGCCGTGGTGGTGGCCGCACGCTCGCATGCACTGGCCGGGCGCCGTGACGTGCCGCTGCAGGCCTTGACCGGCGCGCGCTGGGTGCTGCCCACGGCCAACATCGCCGTGCGCGGGATTTTCGAGGCCGAGGTGCTCCAGGCGCTGCCCGATGCGCCCTGGTTTCCCGTCTCCACCGTTTCCCTGCCGATACTGGAAGGCCTGTTGAGCCAGCCCGGCGCCGTGGCCCTGGTGCCGCTGAGCATTGCGCCGGGCCTGCAGACCCATGCGCGCGTGTGCCGGCTCGATGTGCGGCTGACGGGCAGGTTGGCGCCCCTGGGCGTGGTCTGCCGGCGCGACCAGGCGCCCGCCCTGCTGACCGAGATGCTGTCGCTGTGCCGGCAGATGCTGCCAGCGCCACCGGCCCGCTGAATGCCAAAAGCTGGCGACATGGCCTCTTGCCGGCCCCGCTTGCGGCCACAATACTGTCCGCGCGAAAACACGGCAGCATGGCCGCACCAGACAACAGAAAGCACGCAGAGGACCGCATGATCAATTGGTCGCTAGACGCCGATACCGTCACCCACAGTATCCAGCTGGCGCTGGCGCCGGTGTTCTTCCTGACGGCCGTGGCCGGCATGATCGGCGCCGTGGCCGGGCGGCTGGCCCGCATCATCGACCGCGCGCGCAAGCTGGAAGAACTGCTGCGCAACCCGCAGGAAGAGGACTTCATCGCGCGCAGCCTCACGGAACTGCACTTTCTGCGCAAGCGCGGCCGGCTGGCCAATGTCTGCATAGGGCTGCTGACCGTCTGCGGCTTTTGCATCGGCCTGACCATTGCCCTGCTGTTCCTGGGCGAGGCCTACGGCATCAACGGCCATGGCTATGCGGTGCTGGGCTTTCTGTTCGGCGTGCTGATGTTTCTCTCGGCCCTGGCCTGCTTTCTCTGGGAAACCATCATGGCCACCAGCCTGCTGGACTTCCACACCCTGACCCGCGTGCGCGCGGCCGTGCGCACCATACAGCGGCCGGAACGCAACGACCAGGCCCAGGCTGAGCCGTCCACCCCGGCAGACGACACCGGCCGCCAGTCCTGAGCCGGGCGCGGACGGCGCCGCCGTCGCTGTCGCCATCGCCGCAGCCCATTCACTCCATCGGGTCCAGGCAGGCCGCCGCGGCCTGGATCACGCAGTCCGTCAGCCGCTGCAGGCTGGCCTGCGCATTGCGCGCATGGGCCCAGTACATGGGAATGTCCAGGTCGTTGCCGGGCAGCAGCTCCACCAGGCTGCCTTCGGCCAGTTGCGCGCCGATCATCAGCGGCGGGTGCATGCCCCAGCCCATCCCCAGCTCGCACGCCCGCGTATAGCCCTGGTTGGAGGGCAGAAAGTGGCGCGGCGTGTTGCGCCGCCCCTCCGCGCCCAGGCGCTGCAGCCACTGGTCCTGCAGGCTGTCCTTGCGGCCGTAGCTCATCATGGGCGTGCGCGCCATGGCCTCGGGCGTGATGCCGTCCTTCAGGTAGCGGCGGATGAAGTCGGGGCTGGCCGCCGCCACGTAGCGCATGCGGCCCAGCGGCCAGGTATTGCAGCCGGGAATGGCCGAGGAAGTGGCCGTGACGGCGGCCAGCACCTCGCCCTCGCGGATGCGCTTGGCCGTGTGGTCCTGGTCGTCGATGCTGATGTCCAGCAGCTCGTTGCCGTCGCGCGTGAAGGCGGACATGGCATCCATGAACCAGGTGGACAGCGAGTCGGCATTGACGGCCAGCTTGAGCGTGGGCAGGGCGGTCTGGCCCTCGGGGACCAGCTCCGGGTTCTTGCGGCGCAGATCGTTTTCGAGCAGGGCCACCTGCTCCAGGTGCAGGCACAGCCTGCGGCCCGCATCGGTGCCCGAGCAGGGCTGGCCGCGCAGTACCAGCACCTGGCCCACACGCTCCTCCAGCAGCTTGATGCGCTGGGAAACGGCCGAGGGCGTGACATGCAGCTTGCGCGCCGCGCGCTCGAAGCTGCCTTCGCGCACCACGGCCGCCAGGGCTTCGAGTCCGGCGTAGTCGAGCATTTAGATATTCTTCATTTGGTTGAGTAAATGTAATTTTACTTAACCATTTGCCGGCCAGACAATCCCGGCCATGTGGACTGCAAATGTTTCTTCTTCCTGGCTGGCGGGCTTCACGGTCTGCCTGTCTCTCATCGTCTCCATCGGCGCCCAGAACCTCTATGTGCTGCGCCAGGCCGTGCACGGTCAGCATGTGCGCGCCTGCGTGGCCTGGTGCGTGGTGAGCGACGTGGTGCTCATCGGCCTGGGCGTGGCGGGCATGGCCCGGCTGCTGGGCGACAACCCCGACCTGGCCCGCTACCTGACGCTGGGCGGCGCCCTGTTCCTGCTGGCCTATGGACTGATCGCGCTGTGGCGCATGGCCATGGCGCCCGATGCGCAACTGGCGGCATCGGGCGGGCAACTGGCCCCGCGTGGCCTGCTGGGCGTGGTCTCCACGCTGGCCGTGATCACCCTGTTCAACCCCCATGTCTATCTGGACACGGTGCTGCTCATGGGCTCCATCGGCGCGCGCCAGGAAGGCGTGCTCAAGTGGGTCTATGTGGTGGGCGCCGCATCGGCCAGCCTGTCGTGGTTCGTGGCGCTGGCCTTTGCGGGCCGCCGCATGAAGCGCCTGTTCGAGAAGCCGCAGGCCTGGCGCGTTCTCGATGGCCTCACGGGCGTGATGATGCTGGCGCTGGCCTGGTGGGTGGCTGGCAGCGCGTTGGCACCGGCAGGCGGCTGACGGCGCAGATCAGTCTGCGGCCGGGGCTTGTTCGCCGGGCGCCCAGGTGCCCACGGCCTCGATGAGGTTCCAGCTGTTGCATTCGATGCAGTAGTGGCCCGTGGCGCCGGTCTTCTGGCTGGTCGCCTCGATGACGACCTTGTGGCCATGGCGCTGGGCCTCGGACAAGGGCTGGATCTTGTCGTAGTTGTATTGTTCGGCCAGGTCGCCCCGGAAGGAAATGGTGATGCGCTCGCGCTTGGGATAGTAGTCACGCTCGTACTTGTCGAGGGTGCGTGTGGCGACGAGGCGGGCCATGCTGTCCGGTGAAGGTGCGCTCAAAGCAGTCTCCTGGTGTATGTGTAGGTTGTGTCAACTTGTTTCATTGTCGGGCTTGTGTTCTGCCATCGGCAACTGCAGCCCGGTCTTGATGCGTTCCAGAGCGATCGAGGTGGTGTAGCGCCGGATGTTGTCGTCTCCGGAGAACAGCCGCGCCGCCAGCGCCTGGTACTCCTGCATATCGGCAGCCGTGACGATCAATGAATAGTCGGCTTCCCCGGTCACGTAGTAGCACTGCTGCACGGCGGGCTCGCGCGCCACGCGCGCGCGAAAGGCCAGGGACAGGTCCGGGCGCTCGTTGGCCAGCTGCACGTTGATGAGCACGGTGAGCGGGCGCCCCGTGCGCACGGGATCGACCACGGCCACGTTGGCCGTGATCACGCCCAGCTCCTGCAGGCGCCGTATGCGCCGCTGCACGGCCGGTGCCGAAAGGTGGACCTGCTCGGCAATGAGGCGCTGTGGCGTGAGGTTGTCGCGCTGGAGCACGTCGAGGATGGCGCGGTCAAAAGTATCGAGTGCGATGGCGGGCATGGGGGAGGGGCGGAAAACGGGGGCGAGGCGGTCGGAAAGAGCGAATATTGCGCGAAGAGGCCGCAAAACGAGCCTTTTGCATCGCTGGCCTGCAATATCGTACGTGCCATGACAACAAACACCACATGGAACCGCGCCTGGCCCCTGCTGGCCGTGCTGGGCTCGGTCACGGCATTGGGCGTGGGCACTTCACTGGCCAAGCAGCTTTTTCCGGTGCTGGGCGCCCAGGGCACTTCGGCATTGCGCGTGGGCTTTGCCGCGCTGATCCTGGTGGCCATCTGGCGGCCCTGGCGCTGGACGCTGGCCCGCCCCCAGGCCTGGGCGCTGCTGCGTTTCGGCGTGGCGCTGGGCGCCATGAACCTGCTGTTCTACATGGCGCTGCGCACCATTCCCTTTGGACTGGCCGTGGCCATCGAATTCTCCGGTCCGCTGGCCGTGGCCATCTACCACTCGCGCCGGCCAGTGGACTTTGTCTGGCTGGCGCTGGCCGTGGCGGGGCTGGCCCTGATTTTGCCGATAGGGGGCGCCGGCGCGGGCGGATTGGTGCTGGAGCCCGTGGGCATTGCCTGCGCCGTGGGCGCTGCCATCTGCTGGGCGCTGTACATCCTGCTGGGTCAGCGCCTGGGCAGCATTCCCAGCGGCCAGGCCGTGTCGCTGGGCCTGGTGTTCGCCGCCATGGTGGTGGTGCCCTTCGGCGTGGCCGAGGCGGGGGCCAAGCTGCTGCAGCCGTCCATCCTGGCCTTCGGCCTGGTGGTGGCGGCCATCTCCAGCGCCTTGCCCTATACGCTGGAGATGATGGCCCTGCGCCGCCTGCCACCGGCCACCTTCGGCATCGCCCTGGCCACGGAGCCTGCGATTGCCGCCCTCATGGGCATGCTGCTGCTGCATGAGCACCTGGTGGGGACCCAGTGGCTGGCCATCGCCTGCATCATGGGCGCGGCCATGGGCAGCGCCATCACGCGGCCCGCTGCGGCGGCCAAGGCGCCGGCCGAGGTGACGCCTGCGGGTTGAGTGGCGATACCAGGGAACGGGAATGAAAAAAGCGCTGCCGAGGCAGCGCTTTTTTTGCGGGGACAGGACGCAGCCGACCGGCTGCATTCCCTGCGCCTCAGAACGCAGGAACGACAGCGCCCTTGTACTTCTCGAGGATGAACTTCTTCACGTCGGGCGTGTGCAGCGCGTTCATCAGCTTGGCGATGTTGGGATCGTTGGCACGGTCCTGGCGCGAGACCACGATGTTGGTGTAGGGCGAATCGGCGCCTTCGATGAACAGCGCATCCTTGGTGGGATTGAGCTTGGCCTCGATGGCGTAGTTGGTGTTGATCAGGGCCAGGTCCACGTCAGCCAGCGCGCGTGGCAGCAGCGGGGCTTCGAGTTCCTTGAACTTGAGCTTCTTGGGGTTCTTGGCCACGTCCAGCGGCGTGGGGGTCAGGCTCTTGGGGTCCTTGAGCTCGATCAGGCCCTGCTTGGCCAGCAGGATCAGGGCACGGCCGCCGTTGGAGGGGTCGTTGGGGATGGCGATGGTGGCGCCGTCCTTCAGATCCTTCACGTTCTTGATCTTCTGCGAGTAACCGCCGAAGGGCTCCACGTGGACCTTGCCATTGGGCACTGCCACCAGCGAGGTCTTGCGGTCCTTGTTGTAGCTGTCCAGATAGGGCTGGTGCTGGAAGAAGTTCACGTCCAGCTGCTTGTCCTCGACGGCCGCATTGGGCTGCACGTAGTCGCTGAATTCCTTGATCTGCAGGTCGATGCCCTGGGCCTTGAGGGCCGGCTTCACATGGTTGAGGATTTCTGCATGGGGCACGGCGGTGGCGCCGACCTTGAGCACGTCGGCGGCCTGGGCCGTCAGGGCCAGCGTGGCAATCGCGATTGCGGAGAGGGCTTTCTTCAACATGACCGGAGGACTTTCTTCAACGGGTTGCAAAAACGCCGCAGGCCCGGTGGAGTGGTTCTGTATCGGGCGGTACGGCAGGCAGGCGCATAGTCTAGTGCGGCGCCAGCAGCCGCAATGAACAATTTTGCTATTTGGTTATAAGGCTGTGGCTTTTTATGCAGATTCTTGCGATGCCGCAGCGCGTACCATCGCCGCCATGGACTCCGAAATGCTGCAAAAGCTGGTGCAGGTGCACATGCCCTATGGCAAGTACAAGGGCCGGCTGATCGCCGACCTGCCCGGCAACTATCTGAACTGGTTTGCACGCGAAGGCTTCCCCAAGGGAGAGCTGGGCCAGTTGCTGGCGCTGATGCAGGAACTGGACCACAACGGCCTGTCGCACCTGCTGCAGCCGCTGCGCGCCGGGCCGCGCTGAAGCAACTGCCCTAAAAAGCAAAAGGCCGCGACGGGCGCGGCCTTTTCGGGGGAAAACGCAGGCGGTTTACTTGGCGGCAGCGCGTGCGGCTTCCGCCTTGGCCTTGGCTTCGTCGGCCTTGCGCTGCAGCTCGGCTGCCTCGGTTTCAGCGGCCTTGGCCTTGGCTTCGGCTTCCTTGGCGGCCGCATCCTTTTCAGGGGTCATGGCGCCAGCCAGCGCATTGCCGGCCATGGAGCCTGCAACGGCGCCCACGGCAGCGGCGCCCAGCGTGCCCATCATGCCGGAGCCGCGTGCTGCGGGAGCGGCAGCCGCGCCAGGTGCAGCAGCAGCGGGGGCGGCCCCAGCCGCAGGTGCCGCAGCGGGGGCTGCCCCAGCGGTCGGGGCTGCAGGCGCGGCCGGTGCGGTGGGGGTGGACGGAGTCGCTGCCTTGCTGGCGGTGGGTGCCGCAGGCGCTGCGGGCTGAGCGGGGGCCTTGCCGATCGACGCCGGGCGCACGGACTTGCCGCCGCTGCCCATGCGCTTGGCCTGGGCCAGCGTGGGCACGGTCAGCGATGCAATGGCCAGGGCGATCACGGAGGCAGTGGCGCGGAACGAAGTCTTCACGGAGTTTTTTCCAATCATGGTGGTCATGTACACGGTCGGCGCAGGCGGGCCCGCGCCGGTCGGCGCGCCACAGGCTGCCCGTATGCGGGCAGGCCTGCGGCCTTGTGTGTCACATGGGGATGGGGGAGGAGATTCCAAGCACCGGCGCGCGGATGCGCCGGCGTGCAGCCTGCTGTTGTAGGTGGGCCACCCGGCGCTGGGGCGGTGGCCTATGGGGCTGCGTGAAGCATTGTAGAAAAGACTGGGGCTTGCCGGAAAAGCAAGCCCACAGAACATTCTCAGCTATTGATTGCGGAGCGGCGCAGCGGCCTGCGCCCGCCGCTGCCGCCCGTTTTCAGCGCAGGACTTCCAGCAGGCGGTCCAGGCCGCCTTCGGTGATGGAGACCTTGGCTTCGTTGCGCACGCGCGGCTTGGCGTGGTAGGCCACGGACAGGCCTGCGACCTGCATCATGGGAATGTCGTTGCTGCCGTCGCCCACGGCGATGCACTGGTCGGGGCGAATGCCCAGCAGCGAGGCGACTTCCAGCAGGGTGCGGCGCTTTTCGGCGCCGTCGCAGATGTCGCCCCAGGGCTGCTCGATCAGGCCGCCGGTCAGCGCGCCGTCACGCATCTCCAGCACGTTGGCACGCACGAAGTCGATGCCCAGCATGCCGCGCACATGTTCGGCAAAGTAGGTGAAGCCGCCCGAGACCAGCAGCACCTTCAGGCCCGCAGCCTGGGCTGCGCGCACCAGGGTTTCGGCGCCCGGGGAGAGCTTCAGGCGCTCGGCCAGCACGCGGGCCATGTCGGCCTCGGTCACGCCGACGAGCTTGCCCACGCGCTGGCGCAGGCTGTCCTTGAAGTCGGTGATCTCGCCGCGCATGGTGGCTTCGGTGATGGCCGAGACCTCGGCCTTCTTGCCGGTGGCGTCGGCGATCTCGTCGATGCACTCGATGGTGATCAGCGTCGAGTCCATGTCGAACGCGATGAGCTTGTAGTCGGCCAGCTTCAGCGGAGGCTGGATGCCGCGGATCAGCAGTCCGGGCGCGAATTCGGTGACATCGGTCATGGGTGGGGCAGCAAAAAGGGGACGGGCCGCCGGGCTGGCGGGAAACAGGCGCAGATCATATCCAGTGGCGGGCCTGCCGTCAGGCTGCGGGCGGCTGGCGCAGGTAGATGGCGTCCGACCAGGTGGCCAGCCATTGGGGGCGAAACACCACGAAGATGGCGGTGACCATGCCGGTGACCACGGCATCGCCCCAGGCCATGAGCCAGCGCGCGATGCGTGACAGATCCTCGTTGACGCCGGGCAGGGCGTGGCCCGCCGCCTGGGCCAGCAGCGCGGCGATGAAGACGCACAGCACCGTGCCCGCAAAGCCGCGCGCGAGGATGTAGACAAAGATCTGATGCGGCAGCCAGCGCCGCAGCGCCGCACCCCAGAGCATGGCCAGCGTGGCAGGCACGATACCCTGCCAGACCGCGATGCCCAGCGCGTCGCCCCAGCCCAGGGCCGGCGACAGCAGGGCGGCCAGCCCGCCCACGATGAGCAGCAGCGGCACGGACAGCGGCCAGCCCAGCATGAGCACCACCAGCGGCGCCGAGGACCACTGCAGTTGCAGCGGCATGCGGTGCAGCGTGGGCAGGGCCCAGATCCAGGGCAGCAGCACGAGCACGCCCAGCAGCGGCGTGACCAGGGGCGAGGCAACGCGGTCCTGCGGGCCGCCCGGACCAGTGCGGCCGGCCAGCATGCGCCAGGGGCGCAGCCACAGCGCGGTGGCCAGGGCCAGCAGGGCGATGCTCGCTTCGAGGAACATGGCTGGAACGACGCGTTCTATGCGGGCTGGGCCGCCTTCGCCTCCACCAGCGGCTGGCCCAGGCTGCGCAGCACGTCGCGCACCATCTGGGCGCGGTCCTTGGGGTTGTCCAGGGCACGCTCGATGCGCAGCTTCTCGTTGCCGGCCAGCTTGATGTGCTTGTTCTTCTGGATGAGGTGGATGATGGCCATCGGGTCCACGGGCGGCTGGGGCTTGAAGGTGATGTTGATCACGCCGGGCGCCGCATCCACCTTGACCACGCCGTAGGGCTGGGACAGCACGCGCAGGCGGTGCACGTCGATCAGCGTCTGCGCCTGGGGCGGCAGCTTGCCGAAGCGGTCCACGATTTCTTCGAGCAGGGTGTCGATCTGGTCGCTGGTGCGGGCCGTGGCCAGTTTCTTGTAGAAGGACAGGCGCAGGTGCACGTCGCCGCAGTAGTCGTTGGGCAGCAGGGCCGGCGCGTGCAGGTTGATGTCGGTGGAGGCCGACAGCGGGCTGAGCAGGTCGGGTTCCTTGCCGGCCTTGAGGCTGCGCACGGCCTCGGACAGCATCTCGTTGTAGAGCTGGAAGCCCACCTCCATCATGTTGCCGCTCTGGTTCTCGCCCAGCACCTCGCCGGCGCCGCGGATCTCCAGGTCGTGCATGGCCAGGTAGAAGCCCGAGCCCAGTTCCTCCATCTGCTGGATGGCCTCCAGCCGCTGCTGCGCCTGCTTGGTCAGGCTGTCCAGGTCGGGCACCATCAGGTAGGCATAGGCCTGGTGGTGGCTGCGGCCCACGCGGCCGCGCAGCTGGTGCAGCTGGGCCAGGCCGAACTTGTCGGCGCGGCTGATGAGGATGGTGTTGGAGCTGGGCACGTCGATGCCGGTCTCGATGATGGTCGAGCACAGCAATATGTTGTAGCGCTGGGCCACGAAGTCGCGCATCACGCGTTCGAGCTCGCGCTCGGGCATCTGGCCGTGGGCCACGGCAATGCGTGCCTCGGGCAGGATTTCCTCGAGCTTTTGCTTGCGGTTCTCGATGGTCTCGACCTCGTTGTGCAGGAAGTAGCACTGGCCGCCGCGCTTGAGCTCGCGCAGCACGGCCTCGCGGATCACGCCCGTGCCCTCGTTGCGCACAAAGGTCTTGATGGCCAGGCGCCGCTGGGGCGCGGTGGCGATGACGGACAGGTCGCGCAGGCCTTCCAGCGCCATGCCCATGGTGCGCGGGATGGGCGTGGCCGTCAGCGTGAGCACGTCCACCTCGGCGCGCATGGCCTTCATGGCTTCCTTGTGGCGCACGCCGAAGCGGTGCTCCTCGTCGATGATCAGCAGGCCCAGGTTCTTGAACTGCGTGGACTCGGACAGCAGCTTGTGCGTGCCCACGACGATGTCCACCGAGCCGTCGGCAATGCCCTTGACGGCCGCCGTGATCTCCTTGCCCGAGCGAAAGCGCGAGACTTCGGCCACCTTGATCGGCCACTTGGAGAAGCGGTCCACCAGGGTCTGGTAATGCTGCTCGGCCAGCAGCGTGGTGGGCGCGAGGAAGGCCACCTGCTTGCCGCCCGTGATGGCCACGAAGGCCGCGCGCAGCGCCACCTCGGTCTTGCCGAAGCCCACGTCGCCGCAGACCAGGCGGTCCATGGGCTGGGGGCTGATCATGTCCTGGATCACGGCGTGGATGGCAGCGCGCTGGTCCGCCGTTTCCTCGAAGCCGAAGTCGTTGGCGAACTGCTCGTAGTCCTGGGGCGAGTAGCGGAAGGCATGGCCCTGGCGTGCGGCGCGGCGCGCATAGATGTTCAGCAGCTCGGCTGCCGAGTCGCGCACCTGCTCGGCCGCCTTGCGCTTGGCCTTTTCCCACTGCGTGCCGCCGAGCTTGTGCAGCGGCGCGTCCTCGGGCGAGACGCCCGTGTAGCGGCTGATCAGCTGCAACTGGCTGACGGGCACGTAGAGCACGGCGTTGCCCGCGTACTCCAGGTGCAGGAACTCCTGCACGGCCGGCGTGCCGTCAGGGTTCTTCTGGCCCATGTCCATGTTGACCAGGCCCTGGTAGCGGCCGATGCCATGGTCCGAATGCACCACGGGGTCGCCCACCTTGAGTTCGGACAGGTCCTTGATCAGCGCCTCCACATCGCTGACCTGCTCCTGGCGGCGGCGCCTGCGGCCCGTGGGGCTGGTGGCGAACAGCTCCGTCTCGGTGACGAAGTCCAGGCCTTCCTCCACCCAGGCAAAGCCGTTCATCAGGCCGGCCGTGGCAATGCCCACCTTCTCGCCCGCATCGCCCTGGAACTCGGCCAGCGAGTCGAAGACCGGCGGGTTCACGCCCGAGGCGCGGAAGAAGTCCAGCAGGCTTTCTCGGCGGCCATCGGACTCGGCCAGCAGCAGGATGCGGTGGGCGCTGCTGGCAATGTGCCTTTGCAGGCGCGCCAGCGGGTCTTCCGCGCCGCGCACCACGGACAGGTCCTCCAGCTTCTGGAAGATGGCGCTGTCTGCCACGTCCTCGGTGCCGGGGCGCAGCGCGAGCTGGGCGTGCTCCTTGGCGCGCGTGTAGAACTGGTCGGCGGACAGGAACAGCACCTCGGGCGGCAGGGCCGGGCGCTCGGGGTCGCCCTGCACCAGGCGGAAGCGCTCCTTGGTGTCCTGCCAAAAGCGCTGGAAGGCCGGCTCCAGGTCACCATGCATCACCACGGTGGCATCGGCGCCCAGGTAGTCGAACACGGTGGCCGTTTCGTCGAAGAACAGCGGCAGGTAGTACTCGATGCCGGCCGTGGCAATGCCTTGGCCCATGTCCTTGTAGATGCGGCTGCGCGTGGGATCGCCCTCCAGCAGCTCGCGCCAGCGTTGGCGGAACTTGGCGCGCGCGTCCTCGTCCATGGGGAACTCGCGGCCGGGCAGCAGGCGCACCTCGGGCACCGGGTAGAGGCTGCGCTGGGTGTCGGGATCGAAGGTGCGGATGGAGTCGATCTCGTCGTCGAACAGATCCACGCGGTAGGGCTGCAGCGAGCCCATGGGAAACAGGTCGATCAGGCCGCCGCGCACCGCGTACTCGCCGTGGCTGACCACCTGGGAGACATGCTGGTAGCCGGCCAGGGTCAGCTGGGCCTTGAGTTTGGCCTCGTCCAGCTTCTGGCCGCTCTTGAACTCGAAGGTGTAGCCGGCCAGGAAGGAGGGCGGCGCCAGCCGGTACAGCGCCGTGGTGGCGGGCACCAGCACCACGTCGGCACCATGCTCCTTGTCGCGCTGGTTGATGCGCCACAGCGTGGCCAGGCGCTCGCTGATCAGGTCCTGGTGGGGGGAGAAGCTGTCGTAGGGCAGGGTCTCCCAGTCGGGGAACAGCGCGCAGCGCAGGCCCGGGGCGAAGAAGGCCATCTCGTCGATCAGCCGCTGGGCATCCGAGGCGTCGGCCGTGACGATGGCGGTCACCCGGCCAGCAGCCTTCTCGCGCTCGCCCAGGCGGGCCAGCAGCAGGGCGTCGGCGCTGCCCACGGGGCGGGGCAGGGTGAAGCGTTTTCCGGGAGTGAGCTTGGGCAGTTCCATGGTGCTTGGACGTGGGCGCCGCAGCGCCTGGGCGAAGTAACGACAAAACCCCTCGGCACGCGCAGAGGGGTATCGAACCATTTTAGCCAGCACGCATGGCGGCCATGCAGGCATGCCCGCATGTCCATGGTGGCGCATGGCCGTCACTACAATGCGCCACCATGACAGATCTGCTTGCGGCGGCTGCGCCCGCATCCCTGGAGCCGGCCCGCCTGTGGGCCTTGATCCCCTGCGCGGGCACGGGCTCGCGCGCCATCGCACCCGATGCGCCTGCGCCTGAACTGCCCAAGCAATACCACCTGGTGGCCGGTGCGCCCATGGTGGCGCACACGCTGGCCGCCTTTGCCGGTGCAGCGCGCGTGCACCACACCCTGGTGGTGATCGCGCCTGGCGATGATTTCTGGCGCCAGGGCCTGCCGGGCCCGTCGCCCACGCGCTACTCCACGGCGGCCTGCGGCGGCGCCACGCGGGCCGAATCCGTGACCAACGGCCTGAAGGAGCTGCTGGCGCGCGGTGCGAGTGCGCACGACTGGGTGCTGGTGCACGACGCCGCGCGCTGCCTGGTGACGCCCGAACTGATCGATGCCCTGATCGACGCCTGCGAGCACGATGCCGTGGGCGGCCTGCTGGCGCACAAGCTGCCCGACACGCTCAAGACGGCCGTGACCGGGCCTGGCGGCGTGCGCGTGGCGGGCACGGTGGACCGCAGCGACAAATGGCTGGCGCAGACGCCGCAGATGTTTCGCATCGCGCCGCTGCTCGACGCCCTGGAGCACGCGGGATCGGCCGTGACCGACGAGGCCAGCGCCATGGAGGCCGTGGGCCAGCGCCCGCGCCTGGTGCCCGGCGGCGCGCAGAACTTCAAGGTCACCTATCCCGACGACTTTGCGCTGGCTGCCGCCGTGCTGTCGCAGCGCGCGCATGGCGCGACGCTGGAACGCTACCGGGGCAAGCGCGACCAGCCGCAGGCGTCGGGCAATCCGTTTTTCTGAACCTGGAATGTTTCACATGAATTTTCGTATTGGCGAGGGCTGGGACGTGCATGCCCTGGTGCCCGGGCGCAAGCTGATCCTGGGCGGCATCGAGGTGCCGCATGAACTGGGCCTACTGGGCCATTCCGATGCCGACGTGCTGCTGCACGCCATCACCGACGCGCTGCTGGGCGGCGCGGCGCTGGGCGACATCGGCCGCCATTTCCCCGACACCGACCCCGAATTCCGTGGCGCCGATTCGCTGGTGCTGCTGGTGGAGGCGGCGCGCCGCGTGCGCGCCACGGGCCTGGAGATTGGCAACATCGACAGCACCATCATTGCCCAGGCCCCCAAGCTGGCGCCGCACATTCCTGCCATGCGCGAGCGCATCGCCACGGCGCTGGGGCTGGCGCTGGACCAGGTCAACGTCAAGGCCAAGACGGCCGAGAAGCTCGGGCCCGTGGGCCAGCAGCAGGCCATGGAGGCGCGCGCCGCCGCCTTGCTGTTCCGCGCCTGACCAGCGGGGTACCGTCCCCATGGCAAAAGGCCCCGGCGATCGGTCAATGATCGCCGGGGCCTTTGTATCTGCCGAACGTATCTGACGAACGCGCGCTGCGGGCTCAGTCCTCTCCGTCCAGCGCGCCGTCCTGCGCACGCGGAGGCAGCTGGCGCTTGATCTGCGGGCGCTGCAGACGCTGCTCGGGCTCGGCACCCTTGGCCACGCCCGAGGCACGCTGCAACTGCACATGGGCAACCAGCCCGCCCGTGGAGGAGTTGGACAGCGCAAACACGCCGCCCATGCGCTGCACCGTCTTGTCCACGATGGACAGGCCCAGGCCCGCGCCCGCCGCGGCCGTGCGCGCGGAGTCGCCGCGGAAGAAGGGCTGGGTCAGGCTGGCCAGCTGCTCGGGCGGCACGCCACGGCCATGGTCGCGGATGCGGATCACGACCCAGCTTTCGCGCTCCGATGCCGTCACGTCCACGTGGGTGGTTTCGGTCTCGGGCGTCTTGCCGTAGCGGCGAGCGTTCTCGAACAGGTTGGAGATCACGCGCGCCAGTTCCACCTCGTCGGCCAGTACATAGACGCCTTCGGGCACGGCCATGCTGATCTGCAGCTCGCGGTGGTCCTGCACCGCATAGACGCAGGAAGAGACCACGGCATGCAGGTTCACCGGATTGAGGGTCACATGGTCAGGGCGGGCGTAGTCCAGGAATTTGTCGATGGTGGCGTCGAGCTGCACGATGTCGGCCACCATGTGCTCGCGCGCCACGTCGTCCACCACGCTCATCTCGGTCTCCAGCCGCAGGCGGGCAAGCGGCGTGCGCAGGTCGTGGGAGATGCCAGCCAGCATCACCGCGCGGTCCTGCTCCAGCTGGGCCAGTTTCTGCGCCATGCGGTTGAAGCCGATGTTGACCTCGCGGATCTCGCTGGTGACGGCTTCCTCATCGAGCTGGCTGGCGTCGAAGTCGCCATCTCGCACGCGGTTGGCCGCATAGCTCAACTGCTTGAGCGGCCGGTTGATCAGGCGCGCGATGGCTGCCGCCCCCGCCAGGGACAGCAGGCCGGCCGTGATCAGCCAGATCAGCCAGGTGCGCCCGCTGGCCGGCGTGAAGCGCGAGCGGTCCATCAGCAGCCAGGTGCGGTCGCCATTGATGGTGAAGCCCACCCATAGCCCCGGTTCGCCATTGACGCTGCGCGCCACGATGGTGCCGTAGCCCAGGCGGCGCGTGAGTTCTTCGGTCAGGCGCTTGCCCAGCGTGCTCTGGTCCAGCAGCTCGAAGCTGTCGCCAGGCTCGCGCGGCAGAATGCGCACGCCTTCCTGGTCGGCCATGGTCTTGATCAGCGAGACACGGTTGATGGCATCCGAATGCACCAGGGCCGCGCGGCTGAGGTTGACCAGCGAGGCGATCTGCTGGGCGGTGTGCAGCGTGCGTGGCTCGAACTCGAAGGCGCGCAGCGTCTGCAGCCACGCCAGGATGCTGCCCACCAGCAGCAGGGCCAGCAGGCAGAAGGTGCGCCAGAAAAGATTGAGTCCCAGCGGAGAGCGCGCAGTCATGCGCCGCTCGTAGTCGAGCGGCGCAGGGCTGGTGGCGTCGTGGGGCGGGACGGTGAAGGAACTCATGGAATGCGGTTCGTCATTCTAGGGGCCGGCTGCGAGATTACGCCTGTGCCGGCCAGCCTGCGTTACCGGTTGTCTCGGTCGACAGGGTGAGGTTTTGGCGCTGCGCATTGTCAACGGCACATAAAACGTTACGGCCCCAACCCAGCGACGCCGAGCAAGAGCCGCCTCGCGGCGAGGGCGTCGTCCCCCTCCCGCGGAGCGAGAGAGGGGGAAGGCGCGCAGCGCCTCAGGGGGTGATGCATTTCAGTTCGCGCCATCGGGTACGAACACATAGCCGACACCCCAGACCGTCTGGATATAGCGCGGTGCGGCGGCATCTTCCTCGATCAGCTTGCGCAGGCGCGAGACCTGCACGTCCAGGCTGCGGTCGAAGGGCTCGAACTCGCGGCCGCGCGCCAGCAGGGCCAGCTTCTCGCGCGACAGCGGCTGGCGCGGGTGGCGCACCAGGGCCTTGAGCATGGCGAATTCGCCCGTGGTCAGCGGCAGTTCCTCGCCGTTCTTTTGCAGCACGCGCGTGCCCAGGTCGAAGGTGAAGGGGCCGAAGCTCACCACCTCGTTGTCGCCGGAGGGCGCGCCCGGCGCTTCCTGCGGCGGGCGGCGGCGCAGCACGGCATGGATGCGGGCCAGCAGTTCGCGGGGGTTGAAGGGCTTGCCCAGGTAGTCGTCGGCGCCCACTTCCAGGCCCACGATGCGGTCCACGTCCTCGCCCTTGGCGGTCAGCATGATGATGGGCGTGCGGTCATTGGCCGAGCGCAGGCGGCGGCAGATGGACAGGCCATCCTCGCCGGGCATCATCAGGTCAAGCACGATCAGGTCCACTGTTTCGCGCAGCAGGATGCGGTTCAGCGCCTTGCCATCTTCGGCAATCATGATCTCGAAGCCTTCCTGCGTCAGGTAGCGGCGCAGCAGGTCGCGGATGCGCGCATCGTCATCCACCACCAGGATCTTGTCGGTGCGGTTGGTCGTAGTGGCCATGTTCATCCTCGGTCGGTCATTTGTAACAGCCGCCATTGTTACCAGCTTGCGCTGAAAAGTCTGGTCAAAACCCCGAACTTTTGCCGTGTGTTACAGATGTTGCGTTTAAATTTAGAACGAAAAATGTGTCTTTAGAATATTTAACTATGGGTTTTCCGCGTTGATGCATTTATCGTTGCAATAATGTTGTGAATGACGGGGCGAATAGGCCTGAACGGCTCCACACCTGTCACCATCTGGCGGCATGCCGTAGCGAAAGGGCGGCATGCAGTTGTATCCCTGAACTACCTTTCATTTCAAAGGGTGAACGCATGAGCAAGCTTTCCAAACAGCTGTCCCGCCCCTGGGTCAAGTCCGTGGTCGCGGCCACTGCGCTGGCCTGTGCCAGCGGTGCCTGGGCGCAGAACGCCGCCTCGGCGCAGGCACAGCCGGCCAATGTGGTGCAGTTGTCTGCAGAAGGCTCGGTGGATGTGGTGCAGGACCTGCTGACCGCCACCTTGTCGGCCACGCGCGAAGGGCGCGATGCGGCCACGGTCCAGTCCCAGCTGCAGAAAGTGGTCGAGGCCGCCATGGCAGTGACCAAGCGCAGCGCCCAGTCGGGCCAGATGGATGTGAGCACCGGCAGCTTCGGCATCTATCCGCGCTATGGCAAGGACAACAAGGTGGAAGGCTGGCAGGGCCGCGCCGAGATTCTTCTGCAGGGCCGCGACTTCGCGCGCATCACGCAGACGGCGGCCCAGGTGCAGGACATGACGCTGTCGCAAGTGGGCTTCGGCCTGTCGCGCGAGGCCCGTGAAAAGGTCGAGGGCGAGGCCCAGGCCAAGGCCATCGAACAGTTCAAGCAGCGTGCCACCACGCTGTCCAAGAGCTTCGGCTTTGCCAACTACAGCCTGCGCGAGGTCAACGTGAGCAGCAGCGATACCTCGGTGCCCATGCCGCGTCCGCGCATGATGGCCATGTCCGCCAAGGCCGCCGGCGCGGAAATGGATGCCGTGTCCGTGGAAGCGGGCAAGGCGCAGGTGATGGTCCACGTGTCGGGTTCGGTGCAGATGTACTGACCGGGTGACCCATCCATGAAAAAAGGAGCGCCGTGGCGCTCCTTTTTTGGCAGTGGTCCTGTCTGGCCGCGATTACTGCGCAGCCCAGCCGCCATCCATGTTCCAGGCCACGCCGCGCACGTTGGCGGCAGCGGGCGAGCAGAAGAACACGGCCAGCTCGCCAAGCTCCTCGGGCGTAGTGAACTGCATCGAGGGTTCCTTTTCGCCCAGCAGCAGCTTCTTGGCTTCTTCATTGCTGATGCCGTGCTGCTCGGCCTTGGCGTCCACCTGCTTTTGCACCAGCGGCGTCAGCACCCAGCCGGGGCAGATGGCGTTGCAGGTGATGCCGGAGGTGGCGTTCTCCAGGGCCGTGACCTTGGTCAGCCCGACAATGCCGTGCTTGGCCGCCACATACGCGGACTTCTGCGCCGAGCCCACGAGGCCGTGCACCGAAGCCACGTTGATGATGCGGCCCCAGCCCTTGCCGCCATCGGCCGCCTGCATCATGGGCAGGACCAGGCGCGAGGTGTGGAAGGCGCTGGACAGGTTGATGGCGATGATGGAATCCCAGCGCTCGGGCGGGAAGTCTTCCACCCGTGCCACGTGCTGGATGCCGGCATTGTTCACGAGGATGTCGATCTGGCCGAAGTTGCGCACGCTGTACTGGACCATGTCCTCGATGTCTGCCACGCGGCTCATGTCGGCACCGTGGTAGGCGACCTGGGCGCCGGCGGCCTGGCCTGCGGCCAGCACTTCGGCACGGGGGCCGTCCACATCGCCGAAACCATTGAGCACGATATTGGCGCCCTGGCGGGCCAGCGCCTTCGCGATCCCGAGGCCGATTCCGCTGGTCGAACCGGTCACGAGGGCGGTCTTGCCTTTCAACATAGAGAGTCTCCGAATGAATGTACGATGCAACACAGCCATTATCGGCGCCGGCTCCGCGAATGCGTTTCCATGAATCATCCTACGCTGAACTACGTATCCTGCCCGGCAGTTGCCGGGCGTGCCTCACCCTGGAGCCGTACTGCCAGCCCGGCTGCTCAAGAGAATGCGTCGCACCGCATGGCCTATTGGGAATGGAATCGCACCGGCGATCCGAACCATCCCCATGTCGTGGTCTGCGTGCACGGCCTGTCGCGCCAGGGGCGTGACTTCGACGTGCTGGCCGAGCGGCTCAGCGAACGCGCCCGCGTGATCTGCCCCGACGTGGTCGGGCGTGGTGAAAGCGACTGGCTGCAGGATCCGGCCGCCTACCAGGTGCCTCTTTACGCAGCCGACATGCTGGCCTTGCTGGCCCAGGTGCATGCGCAGGCGCCCGTCGAACAATTGGATTGGGTGGGCACCAGCATGGGCGGGCTGATCGGCATGGCGCTTGCAGGCCAGCCGGGGCTGCCGCTGCCGGCGCCCATCCGCAGGCTGGTGCTCAACGATGTGGGGCCTGTCATCGAGTGGTCTGCCCTGGAGCGCATAGGTCAGTATCTGGGCAAGGGCCTGCATTTTGAAAATCTTGAACAGGCAGCCCATGCGCTGCTCTTGATTTCCGAAGGCTTCGGCCCACATAGCGAAGGGCAATGGTTGCGATTGACGCGACCTATGATGCGGCCGGCCGCCGATGGCGGCCTTGTCTTGCACTATGACCCTCAGATTGCAGTGTCCCTGCAGCAGATGACGCCCGAGATGGCCCAGGCCGGCGAAGCGCTGCTGTGGCAGCTGTATGACCAGATCAAGGCACGCGTCTTGCTAGTTCGTGGTGCGCAGTCCGATCTGCTGACTGCGGCCACGGCGCAGGCCATGGCGCAGCGCGGCCCGAAGGCGCATTGCGTGGAATTTGAAGGGGTGGGGCATGCGCCCACCTTCGTCGCAGCAGGGCAGGTGGCCTTGCTGTGCCGGTTCTTATGGGGAGAAGAGCGCTTGCCAAGCACCATGAATCTTGCCGAGCAGGCCAGGGAGAGTGACGAATGAAGACCGCCAGCAGCGAGGCCGCCGTGCAGGCGCCTTCGCCCGCCGCAGCCGCGCCGGGCCAGGTGCCGGCGGTTCTGCCGCACCTGATCACGGCCACGTCGCAGACCCTGCCCGAACAGGTCAACGCGCTGGCCCGCGCGCGCAGCTTTGCCGAGCCGCTGATCGCCACCGAGACCATGGAGTCCGGCGAGAACACGATGGCCCATGCCGATGCGGTGGCCGCCATCCTCAAGACCATCGGTGGCTCCGAAACGATGCAGGCGGCGATCTATCTGGTGCATGCCAGCGTGCACCTGAATCGCCCGCAGGAAGTGATCGCCAAGGCCTTTGGCGAGAACTTCGCCACCCTGGCCGTGGAAACCAACAAGCTCATGCGCGTGCAGCAGCAGGCGCGCGGCGCCGAGCTGGGCGGCCAGTATCTGGACGATGAGGCCACGCAGACCGAGAACGTGCGCAAGATGCTGCTGGGCTTCTCGCGCGATCTGCGTGTCGTGCTGCTGCGGCTGGCCTCGCGCCTGCAGACGCTGCGCTACTACGCGGCCAGCAAGCGCCCGGTCTCTCCCGGTATTGCGCGCGAGGCGCTGACGGTGTTCGCGCCGCTGGCCAACCGCCTGGGCATCTGGCAGATCAAGTGGGAACTGGAAGATCTGTCCCTGCGCTTCCTGGAGCCCGAGACCTACCGCGAAGTGGCCCGCCTGCTCGACGAAAAGCGCGTGGAGCGCGAGGCCTACATGGAGCAGATGCGGGCGCGGCTGGAGGCCGATCTGCGTGCGCACAGCATCAGCGCCACGGTGCAGGGCCGGCCCAAGCACATCTACAGCATCGTCAAGAAGATGCGCGGCAAGTCGCTGAACTTCGACCAGGTCTTCGACATCCGCGCCATGCGTGTCGTCGTGCCCACGATCAAGGACTGCTACGCCACCCTGTCCTGGGTGCATGAGCAGTTCACGCCCATCGAGGCGGAATTCGACGACTACATCGCCAAGCCCAAGCCCAACGGCTACCAGTCGCTGCACACCGTGGTGCGCGACGAAACGGGCCGTGCCATCGAGATCCAGATCCGCACCCAGGCCATGCACGACCATGCCGAGCACGGCGTGGCGGCCCACTGGGCCTACAAAGAGGCGGGCACCAAGGGCTATGCGGGCGTCACCGCCAGCAGCGAGTACGACGCCAAGATCGCCGTGCTGCGCCAGCTGCTGGCCTGGGGCAGCGATCTGGCGGGCGCGCACCATCGCGGCCTGTTCGAGGACCGCATCTACGTGCTCACGCCCGACGCGGCCGTCATCGAGCTGCCGCAGGGCGCAACGCCCGTGGACTTTGCCTACTCGGTGCACACCAGCCTGGGCCACCGCTGCCGCGGCGCGCGCGTGGACGGCGCCATGGTGCCGCTGAACACGCCGCTGCAAAACGGCCAGACCGTGGAAATCACCACGGTCAAGGAGGGGCGCCCCTCGCGCGACTGGCTCAACGCCGACCTCGGCTACCTGACCAGCAACCGTGCCAAGGCCAAGGTGCGCGCCTGGTTCAATGCCCAGGCCACGCACGAGACCGTCGCGCGCGGCCGGGAGGCCGTCGAGAAGCTGCTGCAGCGCGAGGGCAAGACCGCCGTCAAGCTGGAGGAGCTGGCGGTGCAGCTGGGCTTCAAGTCGGCAGATGCGCTGTTCGAGGTCGTCGGCAAGGATGAGTACTCGCTGCGCAATATCGAGACCGTGCTGCGGCCGGCCGAGGTGGAGGAGGAACCCGAGGAATTCACCCTCGTGCGCAAGGCGCGCGGCACGGACTCGCCCAAGGGCGGCGTGCTGGTCGTTGGCGTTGACTCGCTGATGACCCAGCTGGCAAAGTGCTGCAAGCCTGCGCCGCCGGACGACATCCGGGGCTTCGTCACACGCGGCAAGGGCGTGAGCGTGCACCGCTCCGACTGCTCCAACTTCCGCGAGATGGCGGCGCGCAATTCCGAGCGCGTGATCGACGTGGCCTGGGGCCAGCCCAAGGCGGCCACCGTGGCCTCGGCCGTCTACCCGGTCGATGTGTCCGTGGAGGCCGCCGACCGGCAGGGCCTGCTGCGCGATATCTCGGAAGTATTTGCGCGCGAAAAGACCAATGTCATTGGCGTGCAGACCCAGTCCGTCAAGGGAACGGCCTGGATGACCTTCACCGTGGAGGTGGCCGATTCGGGCCGCCTGAGCAAGGTGCTGGGCATCGTGGCCGCCGTGGCGGGCGTGCGTTCGGCGCGGCGGCGTTGAGCATGTTCAGGCATTTTTGCCTGGACGCTGAAAAAGCCGTGCTAGAATCGCTTTCTCGAACAAACACAGGCGCGTAGCTCAGCTGGTTAGAGCACCACCTTGACATGGTGGGGGTCGTTGGTTCGAGTCCAATCGCGCCTACCAATTTTCCATTGCCAGATGGAATGCAAAAAGCCTTCTGATCACTCAGAAGGCTTTTTTGTTTGTGCGTTCTCCCTGTGGTCTTGCCTTGGCCTGTCTTGTGATCGAACATGCATCACTTTGGGAGACATGGATGATCAAGACAGTTTCGCCCGAGGCGGCCGCGTCGGCCAGCGTATTGATCAACCAGCGCATTGCCGAGCTGGGCGACTGGCGCGGCGAGGTGCTGGCGCATGTGCGCCGGCTCATCGTGCAAGCGCTTCCGGACGCGATGGAAGAGTGGAAATGGTCGGTGCCGGTCTGGTCGTGCAGCGGCATTCTGTGCACGGGCGAGGCCTACCAATCGGCCGTGAAGCTCACCTTTCCCAAAGGCGCATCGCTGGCCGACCCGCAGCACCTGTTCAACGCCAGCCTTGAAGGCAAGGTGCGCCGTGCCATCGATATCCGCGAGGGCGAGGAGATCGATGCGCAAGCGTTCAAGGACTTGGTGCGCGAGGCAGCCGCCCTCAACGAGGCGGCTGCCAGGAAGAGGTCGCTGAAAGGATGAAGGTCCGCGCTCAGGTGCCGATGCCGGCCTGTGCCTGCAGGTAGTCGTTTTGCAGCAGGTACATGCGGATGGCGTTGCGGTACTGGCCGTTGGCGAAGAACTCGTCGATCAGCACGCCTTCCTGCACGAAGCCTATGCGCGCGTAGATGTGGATGGCCTTCTCGTTCTCCTGGTCCACATGGAGAAAGATCTTGTGCAGGTTGAGCGTCTTGAAGCCATAGTCCAGCGCCAGCCGCGTTGCCTGGGCTGCGATGCCCTGGCCTTGCTGCTCGGGGGCGATGATGATCTGGAATTCGGCGCGCCGGTGGATCAGGTCGATCTCCACCAGCTCGACGAGACCGGCGCGATCGCCCTGGTGCTCGACGATGAAGCGGCGCTCGGTCTGGTCGTGCACGTGGGCGTCGTAGAGCGCGGAAAGCTCGTCGAAGGTCTCGTAAGGCTCCTCGAACCAGTAGCGCATGATGGCGGCATTGTTGTTGAGCAGATGCACGGAGCGCAGATCTTCGCGCTCCAGGGGTCTCAGGCGGATGCTGTGATTCATGCGCTCATTGTGCGAGAGCCGCGGTATCCGGCTGCAGGCCACGGATTACCAGCCGGTAGATCAGGTCGGCCGCCGTGTCGTAGTCGTCGGCGGTCAGTTCCGGCCGGCCCAGCAGCAGCGCGAACTGGGCCTGCTGATCGGCATAGGCCTGGGTCACGGACCAGAGGATGAACATCAGGTGGGTGAAATCCACGCGGGCAATCTTGCCCTGCGCCACCCAGCGCTCGAAGGCCTGCACGTCTGCCGCCAGCGCCGGGCCCACCTGGCTCGCTATGGCCTGTCCGAAGCGGGGCGCGCCGGCCATCACCTCGCGCGTGAAGACACGGGAGCCATGGGGCCGCTCGCGCGAGGACTGCAGCTTGGCCCGGATGTAGATGCGCAGGGCCTCCGCAGGATCGTCGCCGCGCAGCAGGTCGGACATGCCGGCCAGCCACTGCGTCAGCACGTCGCCCAGTACGCGCAGGTACAGCTCCTCCTTGCTGGCGAAGTAGTACAGCAGGTTGTGGCGGCTCAGGCCGGCGTCGTGCGCGATCAGTTCCAGCGATGCGCCTTCGAAGCCGTATTGCGCAAAGTGCAGTTCGGCCGTCTGCAGGATGTTCAGTTCCTTGCGCAGCCGTGCAGCCGTGGGTTTGCGCGTGGCCGATCGCGCCAGGGAAGGGGGCGCATTGTCAGAAAGGGTTGCCATTGCGCAGATGGTAAGTCGGGATAAGTGGCGCCATTTTGGTGCGATTGTCTGGCATCTTTCTTGCTGACGACTTTCTGGGTGATTTTACTGATTGGTAAATTTTTTCACCCGCGTAAATTCCGTTCCACCCCCAGTGCGCCCGACAAGAGGCGTCACTTACACATGCGAGGACCACGATGAAACCTCCGAAGACTGTGTTGTTGGATCCGGGGCCGTTCAGGAGTTCTTCCTGCGGCCCGCCTTGCGTTGTCCGAGATGGCCCGGCGTGCACCTGCATGCCGCGGCCCCTTTCACGCCCTCAATCCTGACTCTGGAGGATGCACCATGGATAGCCCCGCGCAACGCGCCTGCGGCATTGCCGCCGGCCGCCTGAACCTGGCCGACTACGCGGCCAATTTCTCCGACGCCCATCCCGCGCTGAACCGTTCCCAGGCCTTGATCGAGGCCGAGCGCTGCTACTACTGCTATGACGCGCCGTGCACCACGGCCTGCCCCACCAGCATCGATGTGCCGGCCTTCATCGCCCGCATTGCCCAGGACAACGTCCGTGGCGCGGCGCGCGAAATCCTCACTGCCAATCCGCTGGGCGGCATGTGCTCCCGCGTCTGTCCCACGGAGCAGCTGTGCGAGCAGGCCTGCGTGCGCAACACCCAGGAAGACAAGCCGGTCGAAATTGGTGCACTGCAACGCTATGCGACCGATGCCTTCATGGCCTCCGATGGTGCACCGCTGTTCCAGCGTGCCGCCGCCACGGGCAGGAAGGTGGCCGTGGTCGGGGCAGGGCCTGCCGGCCTGACCTGCGCCCATCAGCTGGCGCTGCAGGGCCACGAGGTGGTGCTGTTCGATGCCCGGCCCAAGCTGGGCGGGCTCAATGAATACGGCCTGGCCAGCTACAAGACCCCGGGCGATTTTGCGCAGAAGGAGATCGACTGGCTGCTGTCCGTGGGCGGGATCACGCCGCGCAACAACCAGCGGCTGGGGCGAGATTTCACGCTGGATTCGCTGCTGGCGGCGCATGACGCCGTATTTCTCGGCCTGGGCCTGGCGGGCGTCAATGCGCTGGGCGCGGCCGAGCCGCAAGCCGAGGGCTTGCGCAATGCGGTGGACTTCATTGCCGACATCCGCCAGGCGGCCGACAAATCCACGGTGCCGGTGGGCCGGCGCGTGGTGGTGATCGGCGGTGGCATGACGGCGGTGGATGCATCCGTGCAGGCCCGGCTGCTGGGCGCCGACGAGGTCACCATGTTCTACCGCCGGGGCAAGGATGCGCTGTCCGCCTCCTGGGTGGAGCAGGAATGGGCGCAGACCCATGGCGTCAACCTGCGGCTGTGGGCTGCGCCCCAGGAGATCCTGGTGCAGGACGGCAAGGTCTGCGGCGTGCGCATGGCCTGCACCCGCATGGAGGGCGACAGGCTGCAGGTGACGCAGGAGGTGTTCGACGTGCCGGCCGACATGGTGCTCAAGGCCATTGGCCAGACCTATGTCGGCACGCCGGCGGGCGCGGCCATTGCCCTGCGTGACGGCCGCATCGACACCGACGACGAAGGCCGCACCAGCGTGCCGCGCGTGTGGGCCGGCGGCGACTGCCGCGCCGGTGGCCAGGACCTGACCGTGCAGGCGGTGGAGCACGGCAAGGTCGCCGCGCGAGCCATGCACCAGGCGCTGACCAGCGCCGTGGCGGCCGGGGTTTGAGCGGCTGTGCCCGCGCTTTTCAAGGAGCATTGACATGGCAGACATCAGCAGCCGCTTTCTGGGCATTTCCAGCCCCAATCCGTTCTGGCTGGCCTCGGCACCGCCCACGGACAAGGAGATCAACGTCACCCGCGCATTCGAGGCCGGCTGGGGCGGCGTGGTGTGGAAGACGCTGGGCGAGGACCCGCATGTGGTCAACGTGAACGGGCCGCGCTACTCCACCCTCATGGCGCAGGACCGGCGCGTGATGGGCCTGAACAACATCGAGCTGATCACCGACCGGCCGCTGCGCACCAACCTGGAGGAGATGACCCGCGTGAAAAAGGCCTGGCCTGACCGCGCGCTGATCGCCTCGCTGATGGTGCCCTGCGTGGAGGAAAGCTGGAAGCGCATCCTGCCCATGGTGGAGGACACCGGCGCCGACGGGCTGGAGCTGAACTTCGGCTGCCCGCACGGCATGAGCGAGCGCGGCATGGGGGCGGCCGTGGGCCAGGTGCCCGAGTACATCCAGATGGTCACGCAGTGGTGCAAGCAGTACAGCCGGCTGCCGGTGATCGTGAAGCTCACGCCCAACATCACCGACGTGCGCTTTCCGGCGCGGGCGGCCAAGGCCGGCGGCGCGGATGCGGTGTCCCTGATCAACACCATCAACTCGCTGATGGGCGTGAACCTGGACACCCTGGTCATGCACCCCAGCACCGACGGCCAGGGCTCGCACGGCGGCTACTGCGGCCCGGCCGTGAAACCCATCGCCCAGAACATGGTGGCCGAGATCGCGCGCGACCCGCAGACGGCGGGCCTGCCCATCTCGGGGATTGGCGGCATCACCACCTGGAAGGACGCGGCCGAATACATTGCGCTGGGATGCGGCAATGTCCAGGTGTGCACGGCGGCCATGGTCTACGGCTTTCGCATCGTGCAGGACATGTGCGACGGGCTGTCCAACTACATGGACGCGCACGGCTTTGCGCGCATCGAGGATTTTCAGGGCCGGGCCGTGCCCACGGTCAGGGACTGGAAGGACCTCAACCTCAACCACATCGACAAGGCCGTCATCAACCAGGACAGCTGCATCCAGTGCGGGCGCTGCCACGTGGCCTGCGAGGACACCTCCCACCAGGCCATCACCTTCAGCAAGGAGGGCGGTGTGCGCCGGTTCGAGGTGGATGACACCGAATGCGTGGGCTGCAACCTGTGCGTGTCCATCTGCCCCGTGCCCGAGTGCATCACCATGCGCAGCCTGCAGCCGGGCGAGGTGGACCCCCGCACCGGCCAGACGGTCACCGGGGAGTATGCGAACTGGACCACGCATCCGAACAACCCCATGCGCCAGGCCGTGACGGCTCAGGGCTAGAGGGGGCATTGCGGCAGGTCGGCGCACGGCCCGCATCCGGGCCGACCTGGCACGAAATGCGCTTGATGGAAAAGGTCAGACCCTGGATCAGCAATGGATTGGTGATTTCTCTCTTCGAGAAGGAGCTTCGCAATGTCGCATGCCCCGCATTCCGGTGAGTCCACAGGCAGCCTGTGGAACCACGACCTCGCACCCACGCTGCCGAGTCAGCGAACCTGGACCTGGTACCACTTCGCCGCCCTGTGGATAGGCATGGTGATGTGCATTCCGGCGTACACCTTGGCCGCCAGCATGATCACGAACGGCATGTCGTGGTCGCAGGCGGTGATGACGGTGTTCCTGGGCAATCTCATCGTGCTGATTCCCATGCTGCTCATCGGCCATGCCGGGGCCAGGTACGGCATTCCTTTCGCTGTGCTGGCCCGAGCCTCGTTCGGCACCCACGGGGCCAAGCTGCCCGCCCTGCTGCGCGCCCTGGTGGCCTGTGGCTGGTACGGCATCCAGACCTGGTTCGGCGGCATGATGATCTACACCCTGCTGGGCGTGCTGCTGGGCCATCCGCTGGAAGGCGAGAAGATCGCGGGCCTGGGCATCAATGTGGGGCAGCTGGTGTGCTTTCTGGTGTTCTGGGCGATCCAGTTCTACTTCGTGGTGCATGGCATAGAGTCCATCCGCAAGCTGGAGACCTGGACTGCGCCGCTCAAGATCCTGATCTGCTTCGTGCTGCTGGGCTGGGTCTACCAGAAGGCCGGCGGCTTCGGCCCCATCATGGAGCAGCCTTCGCAGTACGCGCCGGGCGGCCCCAAGGCGGGCCAGTTCATGTCGGTGTTCTGGCCGTCGCTGACGGCCATGGTGGGCTTCTGGGCCACGCTGGCGCTGAACATTCCGGACTTCACGCGCTTTGCCAAGTCGCAGAAGGACCAGGTCGTGGGCCAGGCCATCGGCCTGCCGGTGCCCATGGGGCTGCTGGCCATGCTGGCGGTGGTGGTGACCTCGGGCACCGTGGTGATCTACGGCAAGGCCCTGTGGGACCCCGTGGATGTCGCCAGCCGCATGACGGGGGCGGCCGTGCTGATCGCGCTGATCGTGCTGCTGATCGACACCGTGAGCGTGAACCTGGCGGCTAACCTGGTCGGGCCGGCCTATGACTTCTCCGCCCTGGCGCCCAAGAAGATCAGCTACCGCGTGGGTGGTTACATGACGGTGGCCATTGCCATCGTGATGATGCCCTGGAAGATCCTGGAATCGACCGAGGGCTACATCTTCACCTGGCTGATCGGCTACTCGGCCCTGCTGGGGCCGATCGCGGGCATTCTGATGGTGGACTACTTCCTGGTGCGCAAAAAGCAGCTGGTGGTGGAAGACCTGTACAGGGAAGAGGGCGTCTACCGCTACTCCAACGGCTGGAACTGGGTGGCCGTGGCGGCCTTCGCCCTGGGCGTGGCGCCCAACCTGCCCGGCTTCCTGCACGCAGCGTTCCCCGCTGCATTCCCGAACGTGGGTGATTTCTTCAAGCATGCCTATGACTACGCATGGTTCATCGGCCTGTTCATTGCTGGCGTGGTCTACCGCATCGGCATGGCAGGCCAGGTGACCAAGGGCGCACCCGCGCTGAGCAAGGCATAGGCCGGACCAACCAACAGGAGGCATGACGCTATGGGTCAATCACAGGGTTCGGTATGGGTGCGTGGCGGCACGGTGGTGAATGCAGACCGGCAGGAGAAGGCCGATGTGCTGTGTGTCGATGGGGCGATCGCGGCCGTGGGGCCGGATGTGGCGGCCCTGGTGCCGGCCGGGGCGCAGGTGATCGATGCCTCGGGGCAGTTCGTCATGCCTGGCGGCATCGATCCGCACACCCACATGCAACTGCCCTTCATGGGCACGGTCACGGCCGATGACTTCTACACCGGCACGGCGGCGGCGCTGGCCGGTGGCACCACCAGCATCATCGACTTCGTCATTCCCGATCCGCAGGAGCCGCTGCTGGACGCCTACCGCAAATGGCGCGGCTGGGCCGAGAAGGCTGCGGCCGACTACTCCTTCCACGTGGCCGTCACCTGGTGGAGCGACAGCGTCCATGCCGATATGGGCACGCTGGTGCTCGAGGAGGGCATCAACAGCTTCAAGCACTTCATGGCCTACAAGAACGCCATCATGTGCGACGACGAAACGCTGGTGAACAGCTTCAAGCGCGCGCTGGAGCTGGGCGCCATGCCCACGGTGCATGCCGAAAACGGCGAGCTGGTCTACCTGCTGCAGCAGGAAGTGGCCAAGATGGGCATCACCGGGCCCGAAGGCCACCCTCTGGCCCGCCCGCCCATGGTGGAGGCCGAGGCGGCCAACCGCGCCATCGCCATCGCCGGCGTGCTGGGCGTGCCCATCTACGTGGTGCACGTCAGCTGCACCGAGGCGGCGCAGGCCATTGCCGCTGCCCGTGCGCGCGGCCAGCGTGTGTATGGCGAGGTGCTGGCCGGCCATCTGGTGATCGACGAAAGCGTGTACCGCGACCCCGACTTCGCCAAGGCTGCAGCCCACGTGATGAGCCCGCCCTTCCGCGCCAAGGGCCACCAGGAGTCCTTGTGGCAGGGCCTGCAATCGGGCCAGCTGCACACCACGGCCACCGACCATTGCACCTTCTGCGCCGCGCAGAAAGCCATGGGCCGGGACAACTTCGCCAAGATCCCCAACGGCACCGGCGGCGTGGAAGAGCGCCTGGCCGTGATCTGGGATGCGGGCGTGAACACCGGCCGGCTGACGCCCAGCGAATTCGTGGCCATCACCTCGGCCAACACCGCCCGGCTGTTCAACATCTATCCGCGCAAGGGCCTGGTCGGCGTGGGCGCCGATGCCGATCTGGTCGTATGGGACCCTGCCGCCACCCACACCCTGTCGGTCAAGACCCAGCATTCCAAGGGCGACTACAACATCTTCGAGGGCCGCACCGTGCAGGGCATGCCCAGCCACACCATCAGCCAGGGCGTGGTGGCCTATGCGAAGGGCGATCTGCGCGCCGAGATGGGCAAGGGGCGCTACATCAAGCGCCCGGCCTTCGGCCCCAACTTCGACGCGGTGCAGCGCCGCGCCGCCACGCTGCAGCCCACGGCCGTGGCGCGCTGAAGCCCGCATGACAAGGAGACCGCAATGGATACAGATACCCAAGTGAAGCAGGACATCGCGCAGCTGCGCGTCAACGGAAGCCGGCTGTGGGATTCACTCATGGAGCTGGCGCAGATCGGCGCCACACCCAAGGGCGGCGTCTGCCGCCTGACGCTGACCGACCTGGACCGCCAGGGCCGTGATCTGGTGACCCGCTGGGCGCGCGAAGCGGGCATGACGGTGACCATCGACAAGATCGGCAACGGCTTCATGCGCCGGCCCGGGCGCGACAACAGCCTGCCGCCCATCATGACGGGCAGCCACATCGACACCCAGCCCACGGGCGGCAAGTTCGACGGCAACTACGGCGTGCTGGCGGGGCTGGAGGTGGTGCGCACGCTCAACGACCACGGCATCGAGACCGAAGCGCCCATCGAGGTGGCCTTCTGGACGAACGAGGAAGGCTCGCGCTTCGTGCCGGTGATGATGGGCTCGGGCGTGTTCGCCAAGGCCTTCACGCTGGAGCATGCCTATGCAGCCACCGACTCCGAAGGCAAGACCGTCAAGGGCGAGCTCGAGCGCATCGGCTATGTGGGCAGCCAGGAGCCTGGCGACCACCCGATCGGCGCCTACTTCGAATCCCACATCGAGCAGGGCCCGGTGCTGGAGGACAACGCCAGGACCATTGGCGTGGTCACCGGCGTGCTGGGCATCCGCTGGTACGACTGCGTGGTCACGGGCATGGAAGCCCATGCCGGCCCCACGCCCATGGCCCTGCGCAAGGACGCGCTGCAGGCCGCCGCGCAGCTCATGCAGGAAGTGGTGGCCTGCGCCCACCGCCATCCGCCCCACGGGCGCGGCACCGTGGGCATGGTGCAGGTCCATCCCAACAGCCGCAACGTGATCCCGGGGCAGGTCAAATTCAGCATCGACCTGCGCAACGCCACCGATGCCGACTGCGAAGCCATGGACGCCGACATCCGCGCCGTGGCCGACCGCATCAGCCGGGAGACGGGCCTGCCCATAGCGATCAACCTGGTGTCCAGCTACCCCGCCCAACCCTTCCATGCCGACTGCGTGGATGCGGTGGCGCGCGCCGCCAAGGCCCTGGGCTACTCGCACATGCCCGTCGTCTCGGGCGCTGGGCATGATGCGGTCTACATGGCGCGGCTGGCACCGGCCGGCATGGTATTCATCCCCTGCAAGGACGGCATCAGCCACAACGAGATCGAGGATGCCACGCCGGCCGACATCACCGCAGGCTGCAATGTGCTGATGCACGCCATGCTGGAACGCGCCAGGGTGCTGTGATCGGAAAAACTGCGCAACTTGCCCGGAAGCCCTGTTTTGCACTGCTATACTTGCGGCTTCAACAAACGACAGGCGCGTAGCTCAGCTGGTTAGAGCACCACCTTGACATGGTGGGGGTCGTTGGTTCGAGTCCAATCGCGCCTACCAAACAAAGCAGTCTCACCAGGGGCTGCAAAAAATCCCGCTTCAAGCGGGATTTTTTTTGCCCGGACGGCGGCAAGGCAGCCATTCGCTCTGTCGCATGCGTTGATCACCATCAGGGTTACTGCTGCGCCAGGTGCTGTGTGCGCTGCCTAGAATCTGTTGCAGTGCAATAGATCAATTGCCCGTACAAGCACGTACAAGAGGAGAAGCATTGCAATGCAAGAGACGACAACAGCCGCCGCCCCCAGCGCCCAGCGCGTGATCAAGAAATACCCCAACCGCCGTCTCTACGACACCAACACGTCCTCCTACATCACGCTGACGGAAGTCAAGCAGCTGGTAATGAGCAACGAGCCCGTGGTGGTCAAGGACGCCAAGAGCGGGGAAGACCTCACGCGCAGCATCCTGCTGCAGATCATTCTGGAAGAAGAGGCTGGCGGCGCGCCCATGTTCTCCGAGACCGTGCTGGCCAACATCATCCGTTTCTACGGTCATGCCATGCAGGGCTACATGGGCTCCTATCTGGAAAAGAACGTGCAGATGTTCACCGACTTCCAGAACAAGCTGGCCGAGCAGGCCCAGGGCACCTCGCCCGAGGCCTGGAGCCAGTTCATGCGCATGCAGCCGCCCGCCATGCAGAACATGATGAGCAGCTACATGGAGCAGTCGCAGAACATGTTCACCCAGATGCAGGACCAGATGCAAAAGCAGACCGAGCAGATGCTGGGTGCGCTCGGGATCAAGCGCAATAGCTGAGCTTGCAGGGATAAGTTCAGGGGCGGTTTACCAAGTTCTCGCAGAACTGGGACAATATCGCCCCTATGACCCCCACGAGCGACGCAACAACCATGACAACCCCTGCCGGCGCGGCCGCTCCGCGCGTGGGCTTCGTGTCTCTTGGGTGCCCCAAGGCACTCACGGACTCCGAACTCATCCTTACCCAGCTCAGCGCCGAGGGTTACCAGACCTCCAAGACCTTCGAGGGCGCTGATCTGGTGATCGTCAACACCTGCGGTTTCATCGATGACGCCGTGCGCGAGAGCCTGGACACCATTGGCGAGGCGCTGGCCGAGAACGGCAAGGTCATCGTCACGGGCTGCCTGGGTGCCAAGGCGGGCAAGGATGGCGGCAACCTGATCCAGGAAGTGCACCCCAGCGTGCTGGCCGTGACCGGGCCGCACGCCACGCAGGAGGTGATGAACGCCGTCCACACCCATCTGCCCAAGCCGCACGATCCCTTCATCGACCTGGTGCCGGGCGCCTTTGGCGAGGCGGGCATCAAGCTCACGCCCAGGCACTACGCCTACCTGAAGATTTCCGAGGGCTGCAACCACCGCTGCACCTTCTGCATCATCCCTTCCATGCGCGGCGATCTGGTCTCGCGTCCGGTGGGCGATGTGCTCAAGGAGGCGCGTGCGCTGTTCGAGGGCGGCGTCAAGGAGCTGCTGGTGATCAGCCAGGACACCTCGGCCTATGGCGTGGATGTGAAGTACCGCACGGGCTTCTGGGACGGCAAGCCGGTCAAGACGCGCATGCTCGAACTGGTGCAGACGCTGGCCGAGATCGCCGAGCCCTATGGCGCCTGGGTGCGCCTGCACTATGTCTATCCGTACCCCAGCGTGGACGAGATCATTCCGTTCATGGCCACGGGCCGCGTGCTGCCCTATCTGGACGTGCCCTTCCAGCACAGCCATCCCGATGTCTTGAAGCGCATGAAGCGCCCCGCCAACGGCGAGAGGAACCTGGAGCGCCTGCAGCGCTGGCGCGAAATCTGCCCGGATCTGGTGATCCGCTCCACCTTCATCGCGGGCTTCCCCGGCGAGACCGAGCAGGAGTTCGAGCACCTGCTGCAGTTCCTGCGCGAGGCGCAGATCGACCGCGCGGGCTGCTTTGCCTACAGCCCGGTCGAAGGCGCTGCCGCCAACGAGATTCCCGGCATGCTGCCCCTGGAAGTGCGTGAGGAGCGCCGCGCGCGCTTCATGGCCGTGGCCGAAGAGGTTTCCACTGCGCGCCTGCAAAAGCGCGTGGGCCAGACCATGCAGGTGCTGGTGGACAAGTCCGTGGGCCTGGGCAAGAAGGGTGGCGTGGGCCGCAGCTATGCCGATGCGCCCGAGATCGATGGCCTGGTGCACCTGCTGCCGCCCGAGAAGGCCAGCAAGACCTACAAGGTGGGCGACTTCGTGAAGGCGCGCATCGTGGGCACGCAGGGCCATGATCTGGTGGGCCAGCCCGTGTAAGGCCTGCATTCGCATCCCTGAAAAGCGGGCAAGGTTTTCCTTGCCCGCTTTTTTTGTCCTTGATGGTCCAAGGCCTGATTTTGATCAAGGCGTTCAGGTCGCTTCGCTGAAATGCTGTACCTACTTTGACGCAAAGAAAGGATGGCGCGAATGAACAGGACCATGAAGGCCGCCGTGGTGCGGGAGTTTGGCAAGCCGCTCACCATCGAGGAAGTCCCGGTGCCCAGGCCCGATCCCGGCCATGTGCTGGTGAAGATCGAGGCCTGCGGCGTCTGCCATACCGACCTGCACGCGGCGCAGGGCGACTGGCCCGTCAAGCCCAATCCGCCCTTCATTCCCGGCCACGAAGGCGTGGGCTACGTGGCCGCCGTGGGCGCGGGCGTCACCCACGTGAAGGAGGGCGACCGCGTGGGCATTCCCTGGCTGTACACGGCCTGCGGCCATTGCGAGCATTGCCTGGGCGGCTGGGAGACGCTGTGCGAGCAGCAAAAGAACACCGGCTACTCCGTCAACGGCGGCTTTGCGCAGTACGCGCTCGCCGATGCCAATTTCGTGGGCCTGCTGCCCGGCAGCGTGGACCTGATCGAGATCGCACCCGTGCTGTGCGCGGGCGTCACCGTCTACAAGGGCCTGAAGGTCACGGACACCAAGCCCGGCAACTGGGTGGTGATCTCGGGCATCGGCGGCCTGGGCCACATGGCCGTGCAGTACGCCAAGGCCATGGGCCTGAACGTGGCGGCGGTGGATGTGGATGACGACAAGCTGGCGCTGGCCAGGCGCCTGGGCGCACAGGTCACGGTCAACGCCATGACCACGGACCCTGTGGCCTACCTGAAAAAGGAGATTGGCGGCGCACACGGCGCCCTGGTGACGGCGGTATCGCCCAAGGCCTTCGAGCAGGCGCTGGGCATGGTGCGGCGCGGCGGCACGGTATCGCTCAACGGCCTGCCGCCCGGCAGCTTTCCGCTGCCCATCTTCAACATGGTGCTCAGCGGCGTGACGGTGCGCGGCTCCATCGTGGGCACGCGGCTGGACCTGCAGGAGTCGCTGGACTTCGCAGCCATGGGCAAGGTCAAGGCCACCGTGTCCACCGACCGGCTGGAGAACATCAACGACATCTTCGCGCGCATGCATGAAGGCAAGATCGAAGGGCGCGTGGTGCTGGACCTGAACGCCTGACGCTTTGCCCACCCCCCAAAAAAACAGGCTTCCCTCGGGAAGCCTGTTTTGCATGGCGCACGCCTTACACCATGCGGCGGATCGGGCGCTTCTTCCAGACCAGCTTGTAGTAGGCGGTCTGCAGGCACAGCGTCAGGGTGTAGGACAGCGGAAGCGCCATCCAGATCCCCATCAGCCCGAAGCCGCGGCTCAGCCACCAGGCCATGGGCAGCTCCAGCACGGCGAGCACCGTGATGGTGATGGCCGTGGGAATGACCACATCGCCGCTGGCACGCATGATGGACGACAGGGCAATGAAGCAGCCCAGCAGCAGGCCGCTCCACAGCACGATGTACAGCAGCTCGATGGCCAGCACCAGCACCTGCTCGTCGGTGATGAACATGCCCAGCAGCGGCCGTGCGAACAGGCTGCCGATCAGGGCCAGGGCGGCGCCCAATGCCAGGTTCATGCGGATGGCCGTGGCCGTGATGGCTCCCAGGCGCTCGCTGCGGCCCGCGCCGATGGCCTGGGCTCCGAGGATGGAGGCCGTGATGGCGACCGAGATCACGGGAAACTGCGCAAACGAGTTGATCTGGTTGACCGCGCCATAGGCGGCCGTGGCGCTGGAGCCGAAGCCGTTGACCAGCGACACGACGACCAGCCCGGCCATGGACGAGGCAATCATCTGCACGCCCGTGGGAATGCCCACGCGCAGGATGCTCTTGAGCAGGGTACGGTCAATGCGCATGGCCTTCCACAGCGCGGCATTGGGCGCCAGCGGGCTGCCGATGCGGCGCAGCCGCCAGCCCAGCCAGGCCAGCGCCAGGGTGAAGCCCAGGATCATGGACACGCCCGCGCTGGCCACGCCCAGGCGCGGCAGGCCGGCCCAGCCCGCGATCAGCGCCGGGGTGCAGGCCAGGCCCGTGCCCGTGGAGATCAGCAGGGCCAGCATGGGCGAGACCGTGTCGCCCACGCCGCGCAGCAGCGAGGTGGCCAGCAGGAACACGAACAGCCCCGGCATGCCCAGCAGCACGATGCGCGAGTACAGCGTGGCCTGCTCCATGATGTCGGGCGGCGTGCCCAGCAACCGCATCAGCGGCTCGGTGAACAGCCCGCCGAACAGGGCCACGATGGCGCCGAACAGCAGTCCTATGCACATGGCCGTGCCCGCAATCGCGCGCAGCTTGTCATGCATGCGCGCGCCGTAGGCCTGGCCGATCAGCACTGAGGAGCCCGCGCCCAGGCCGATCACGAAGGCGATGAAGAGGAACATCACCGGAAAAAAGGCCGCGACGGCGGCCAGCGCCTGCACGCCCAGCATCTGGCCGATGAAGACGCTGTTGATGGTGCCCGACAGCGATTGCAGGATGTTGGCCAGCACCATGGGGCCCAGGAACACCAGAAAGGTGCGCCACAACGGCTGGCTGCCGGCAATGGGCGGCCCGCCGTGGCTGGATGCGGCAGGCGCGGCGGCCTGGGGCAGGGGTTCGGTTGGTTTCGTCATGTTGTGTCTGGTAATGCGACGAGAAAAGCAGTGAGGTCGGGCCGGGTCAGGTCTTCAGTCCTGGGCTGGCGCCGCAGGTGAGCCCGCCCACACGGGGCCGCCCAGTTGCTGCAGATAGCTTCGCACATCCTCGGGCCAGGCGGCGGTGTGCTGTGCAAAGGCTTCGGCCTGGCGTGCAAACAGGGCGCGGCTGGCGTCCTCGAAATGGGGCAGGTCGCCCGCCATCTCGCTCATGAAGCGGTAGACGGCTTCGGTGGCGGCGCGCACGGCATCCTGTGCGGCGTGCTTGCCGCGCGCCTCCTCGATCAGCCTGCGCAGTGCGCCGGAGGCGCCGCCGGGCTGGCGGTTCAGCCATTCCCAGTGGCGCGGCAGCAAGGTCACCTCGCGCGCCACCACGCCCAGCTTGGGGCGGCCCACGCTGCGGGGCGCGGCGGCTTCGGCAGGGGCAGGCGCTGAGGCCAGCTCGCTGCGCCAGTCCAGGTCCAGCCGCATGCCGCTGTGGTCGTCGAAAACCCACAACGGCGGTGCCGATCCACTGCCCTGCGCCTGTTGTTCATGGCTTTGCAGGAATTGCAGGATGGCCGGCCTGCCGGCCTGCAGCAGCCGGCTGTGGCCCTGGAAGATGGTGTAGCTGGGGGCGGGCTCGGCGGCCGCTGCGCTGGATTTGGTAGTCATGGCGCAGATATTAGCCGGGTAAAAATATCAAGTCAATTAAACCCGGGTTAAATTTGTTGATCGTGCGGCATCCCGCCAAAGAAAAAGCCCCTGGCAGAGACTGCCAGGGGCTTCGCAGAGGGAACTGCAAGCGTTGTTTAGACGCGCTTGCGGTACTCGCCCGTGCGGGTGTCGATTTCGATCTTGTCGCCCTGGCTCACGAACAGGGGCACGGGCACTTCGAAGCCGGTGGCAATCTTGGCAGGCTTGAGCACCTTGCCCGATGTGTCGCCCTTGACGGCGGGTTCGGTCCAGGTGATTTCGCGTTCCACGGAAGTGGGCAGTTCGCAGGAGATGGCCTTGCCGTCGTAGAACACGACTTCGGCTTCCATGCCGTCTTCCAGGTAGTTGATGGCGTCACCCATGTTGGTGGCTTCCACTTCGTACTGGTTGAAGTCGGCATCCATCCACACGTACATCGGATCGGCGAAGTAGGAGTAGGTGCACTCCTTCTTGTCCAGGATCACGTTGTCGATCTTGTCGTCGGCTTTGAAGACGACTTCGGTGCCCATGTTGCCCAGCAGGGACTTGAGCTTCATGCGGACGGTGGCGGCGCCGCGGCCACCGCGAGCGTATTCGGTCTTCAGGACGATCATCGGGTCCTTGCCGTGCATGATCACGTTGCCGGCGCGGATTTCTTGAGCGATTTTCATAGCTTGCTTGGCTGAGGTTGAGCCGCTCAACAGGGCAGGCAAGCGAAGTCGCTGGGACGGTGCGCCTGCCGCAGTTCCGCGGCGGGTGCAACCCTGGTTGGTCGATGGCGGCCGGCTGGCGGTCGCCCGCAGCGGCGCCTCCAGGGAGGCAAAACGTGCATTCTAGCTTTTTTCGGTCACGAAAGCTTGTAGCTGCTCAATCAATGGGGTCTGTTGCAGCAGCCGCAAGCGTGCCGCCTGCACGCATTCCTGCCATTGCTGCAGCAGCACGGGCGTGATTGCGGGCAGGGTGCTTGCCGGTGCCAGACCGTTCCAGGCATGGTGGAAGGCGCGCAGGCTGGCTGGTGCCTGCAGCCAGTCAAGAAAGGCGTCGAGCTTGTCGTGATGGGCGTCGTCGTGCTGGGGATAGATGTGCCAGACCAGCGGCTGGCCCGCCCACAGCGCGCGTACCAGCGAATCCTCGCCACGCACCAGGTTCAGGTCGCAGGCCCAGAGCATTTCATCGAACTGAGGTTGGGGGCAGGGCTGCAGCGCATGCCGGGTCACCGCGCCTTGTTCCGTGGCGAGCACGCTGGCCATGGCCTGTTGCGCGGCGGCTGCTGCGCGCCCCGGGGTCACCAGCAAATGCGTGGCCTGCGGGACCGGGGGGGCTGAATGCAGCTCGGCCAGCCATTGCGGCAGGGCAGGGGGCTCGTAGCAGAACAGAGAGATGGCGCAATCGCCGGTGCCTATGCCGTGGCGTGTGCGCCAGGCCTGCTGGCCCTCGGAAGCAAAAGCTGCCTGGCGCGCGGCCAGGTCCGGCTCGCGCAGCAGGCCGCCCGTGGCGGCCGTGAAGCCCGGGTAGAAGAACCAGCGCGTCAACCCCGCAGCCGGCCCCGACATCAGCGGCGAGGGCAGGCGGTGGCAGCGCTCCACATAGTCCTCTGCCGACAGGTACTCGAGGTTGATCCACAGCGGTGCCCGGCGGGCGATGGCCGCCAGAAAGGGCGGCGGGATCTCGCAGCCGAAGGCCTCGATGACCACATCGCCCACGGCCTGCGGGACGTCCTGTGCCTGCGTGGGCCAGCCGTGCACGCTGAGGCCGGCCGGGTGGAGCCGCGGAGCCATCCAGGCCAGGGCGCTGGCGTCGTCCATCCACAGCCGCACGCGCTGGCCGCGTGAAGCCAGGTCGGCCGCCGCGCGCCAGCACACGCCGATGTCGCCAAAGTTGTCTATGACCTGGCAGAAGATGTCCCAGGTCAGCGCAGCGGCCTGCTCTGGCAGAGGGGCCGGGGGGATGGGTTTGAAGGCAAGCATGGGGATCAGGGTTCGCACAGGTGTTCGACCAGCAACTGCGCCACTGGCGGCAGTGCCTCTTGCGAGCGCACGCACAGCATCAGCTGGCGCTCGGCCCAAGGCTCGTCCAGCGCAATGCAGCGCAGCGGCAGGGCGCCCAGGTACAGGCGTGCGCTGCCTTCGGGCAGGATGCCGACGCCCAGGCCCGAGGCCACCATCAGGCACAGCGCGTCATAGCCCGTGACCTTCATGCGCAGCCGGGGCTGCAGGCCCAGGTCGGCCGCGGCGCGCGTGATCTGGTGGTTGAGCGCGCTGCCGGCATGCATGCCCACCAGGTCATGGTCCAGCACCTGGGCCAGCCGCAGCGAGCGCCGCCGTACCAGCGCATGGCCCTGGGGCACGATGACGATGAGGCGGTCGCGCCGGTACGGGCGCAGGCGGATCTTCTCTCCGTAGCTGCCCTGGTTGAGGATGCCGATATCGGCCTCGTTGTCGGCCACGGCGCGTGCGATGTCGCTGCTCACGCGCTCCTGCAGGCGCACGTCCACATGCGGGTGCTGGTCCAGGAAGCGCTGCAGCTGCGAGGGCAGGAACTGCGTGATGGCCGAGATGTTGGCCATCACGCGCACATGGCCGCGCAGGCCGCTGCCGTACTCGCGCATCTGCTCGCCGATGCCGTCCAGGTCGTTGAGTACGCCGCGCGCCATGTTCAGCAGTGCATAGGCGGCGGCCGTGGGTACGCTGCCGCGGTTGCTGCGGGTGAACAGCTCCACCTGCAGCTGGCTTTCCAGCTCGGCCAGCCGCCGGCTGGCGGCCGAGGGGGCGATGTGTTCACGTGCGGCGGCGCGGGCGATGGCGCTTTCCTCCATCACGGCCACGAACAGGCGCAGCGAAATCGGGTCGAGTTTCATGGGGTGGCGATTATCTCCCGGCCCCGCCCGGCTGGGTTCTGCCATGCCGGTTTGCGATGGCAGCGTCGCGCTTGAGCGTTTTGCGGCCGGCGCGGACGGCGGCAAGATCGGCGCCGCGGCAATGCCATCGGAGGCTGGCCGCAGGAGACAAAGAGGAAGCGCTAACCCATGACACAACAGACAAGGCTGGTTCCCACCCCCGGCGCGCTCAACGGCGTGCGCGTGGTCGAGATGGGGCAATTGATCGCAGGGCCGTTCTGCGGCAAGACGCTGGGCGAGTTCGGCGCCGACGTGGTCAAGATCGAGGCGCCGGGCGCGGGCGATCCGCTGCGCAACTGGCGCCTGATCAAGAACGGCACCTCGGTCTGGTGGCAGGTGCAGTCGCGCAACAAGCGTTCGGTGGCGCTGGACCTGCGCCAGCAGGAGGGCCAGGACATCGCGCGGCGCCTGATCGCCGAGGCCGATGTGCTGGTCGAGAACTTCCGTCCCGGCACGCTGGAGGGCTGGGGCATGTCGCCCGAGGAGCTCCATGCGCTCAACCCCGGCCTGGTCATCCTGCGCATCTCGGGCTACGGCCAGACCGGCCCCTACCGCGACCTGCCGGGCTTTGGCGTGATCGGCGAGGCCATGGGCGGCCTGCGCCACCTGACTGCCGAGCCAGGCCGCGTGCCGGTGCGCGTGGGCGTCTCGATTGGCGACACGCTGGCCGCGCTGCATGGCGTGATCGGCGTGATGATGGCCCTGTACCACCGCAAGGTGAACGGCGGTGCCGGCCAGGTCATCGACGTGGCACTGCATGAGGCCGTGTTCAATGTCATGGAAAGCCTGCTGCCCGAATACAGCGCCTTCGGTGCCGTGCGCGAGGCGGCGGGCAGTGCGCTGCCGGGCATTGCGCCGTCCAACGCCTATCCCTGCCAGGACGGGTGGGTGCTGGTGGCCGGCAATGGCGACTCCATCTTCAAGCGCCTGATGGCCACCATCGGCCGCCAGGACCTGGCCGACGATCCGCAGCTGGCCGACAACGCGGGCCGCGTGGCGCGCATCACCGAGATCGACGCCGTCATCGGCGGCTGGACGCGCACGCAGAGCGTGCAGGCGGTGATGGACCAATTGGCCGCCGCGCGCGTGCCGGCCGGCAAGGTCTACACGGCCAAGGACATTGCCGAGGACCCGCACTACCGCGCCCGCGACATGATCCTCAGCCAGCACACGCGCGACGGAGACGACATCGAGGTGCCGGGCATCGTCCCCAAGCTCTCGCTCACGCCCGGCACGGTGCGCAGCAGTGCGCCCCATGTGGGCGATGACACCGATGCCGTGCTGGCCGAGGCCGGCCTCACGGTCCAACAGATTGCGCTGCTGCGCAGCAAGGGAGTGATCCAATGAATGCCGTCCACCCCACGGATGTCTGGCAGGGCGCGGGCCGCCGCGTTTTCTTCAACGAGGTCGGCACGCGCGACGGGCTGCAGATGGAGCAGGCCTTTGTCCCCACCGAGGACAAGATCGCCCTGGTCAATGCGCTGTCGCAGGCCGGCCTGTCCAAGATCGAGGTCACGGCCTTTGTCTCGCCCACGGCCATTCCCGCACTGCGCGATGGCGAGATCGTGATGCGTGAGATAGAGCGCCGCCCCGGCACCGTCTACACGGCCCTGGTGCCCAATGCCCGCGGCGCCGAGCGCGCCATCGAGGCGCGCACGGACGAGCTCAACCTGGTCATGTCGGTCAGCGAGACGCACAACCTGTGCAACCTGCGCATGCAGCGCAGCCAGTCGTTCGCGGCGCTGGCCCAGGTCGTGGCCACGGCGCAGCAGGCGGGCGTGCCCGTCAACGTCTCGCTGTCGTGCTGCTTTGGCTGCCCCATGGAGGGCGATGTGCCGCAGCAGGAAGTCTTCGACTGGGTGCAGCGCTTTGCCGACCTGGGCGTGCAGGGCATCACGCTGTGCGACACCACGGGCATGGCCTTTCCGACCCAGGTGCGTGCCATGGTGGCTGCCTTCCGGCAGCGCTGGCCGCAGCTGGGACTGACCCTGCACTTCCACAACACACGCGGCATGGCCCTGGGCAATGTGCTGGCCTCCATCGAGGCGGGCGGCGACCGCTTCGATGCCTCCATCGGCGGCCTGGGCGGCTGCCCCTACGCGCCCGGCGCCTCGGGCAATGCCTGCACCGAGGACATCGTCCACGCGCTGCAGCTCATGGGCTACGACACCGGCGTGGACCTGGCGCAGATCGTCGCTGCCGCGCGCAGCCTGCCCGCGCTGATCGGCCATGACACGGCCAGCCAGATCGCCAAGGCCGGCGCGCGGCTGGACCTGCACCAGCCGCCAGCCGACTTTGCAGCCATCCGCGAACGGGCCTTGGCCAAGGGCTGAGGCCGGCGCGCATTCTCATTCACAAGAACCGAGCAAACCAAGGAGACAAAGATGAAGAAGATTCAACGCAGACAGATCGCAGCCGTGGCCATGGCCATCGCAGGACTGGGCCTGGGCGGCACAGCCGCGCTGGCCCAGGGCGGCTACCCCGCCAAGACCATCACCATGATCGTGCCGGCCGCAGCCGGCGGCACTACCGACCTGGCGGCGCGCATGGCGGCCCAGGCCCTGGCGCCCGTCATCGGCCAGTCGGTGGTGGTGGACAACAAGGGCGGCGGCAACGGCTCCATCGCAGCCAGCCTGGTCAAGCGTGCCGAGGCCGATGGCTACACCCTGCTCATGCAGTACTCGGGCTATCACGTCATCTCGCCCCACCTGACCAAGGCCCGCATCTGGGAGCAGGGCGACTTCCAGCCCGTGGCCAATGTGCTGTCGGCGCCGCAGATCATCGTGGTGCGGTCCGAGCTGCCCGTGAAGACGCTGGCCGAACTCGTGGCCTATGCCAAGGCCAACCCCGGCAAGCTGAACTACGCCTCATCGGGCAATGGCTCGCTGCAGCACGTGACGGGCGCCATGCTGGAGCAGCAGGCCGGCATCAAGATGGTCCACGTCCCCTACAAGGGCACCGGCCCCGCGCTGCAGGACCTGCTGGGCGGCCAGGTGGACCTGACCTTCGGCACGGCGCCGCCCTTCATGCCCCACGTGCAAAGCGGCAAGCTGCGCGTGCTGGCCGTCACCGGCACGCAGCGCCTGCCCAGCCTGCCTGATGCGCCCACCACGGCCGAGGCCGGCTATGCGGGCGTCAACGCCACCTCCTGGTTTGCCGTGTTTGCGCCCGCCGCCACGCCCAAGCCCGTGATCGACAAGCTCACGGCCGACCTCAAGAAGGTGGTGGAGAACCCGGCCTTCAAGCAAAAGGCACAGGAGCAGGGCGCCACGGCGGACTACATGAGCCCGCAGCAGCTGGGCGCCATGGTCAAGACCGAGTGGTCCAACTGGGCCCAGGTGGTCAAGTCCTCGAAGATCGAGGCCGAGTAAGAGCCCGAGGGCCCGCAGGCCCGCTGCGGCGGGCCCGGGCAGCGGCCACAATAGGCGCATGTCCGAACCCCATTCCGATGAACTGCTGGCCCAGGTGGCAGCGTTGCCGGGCCTGCCCGGCGTCTACCGCTATTTCGACGCGGCAGGCACGCTGCTGTACGTGGGCAAGGCCATCAACCTCA
This sequence comes from Delftia sp. JD2, assembly GCF_001682645.1. Classification (NCBI taxonomy): domain Bacteria; kingdom Pseudomonadati; phylum Pseudomonadota; class Betaproteobacteria; order Burkholderiales; family Comamonadaceae; genus Delftia; species Delftia sp. JD2. The sequence goes on along the minus strand of NZ_LFJT01000018.1, from coordinate 52,349 downwards.
AGCGCCGGGTCTCCAGCTACTTCACCAAGAACCATGGCGGCACGCGCATAGGCCACATGGTGGGCAAGATCGCCCGCATGGAGACCACGGTGGTGCGCTCCGAGGCCGAGGCCCTGCTGCTCGAAAACAACCTCATCAAGACGCAGCACCCCAAGTACAACATCCTGTTTAGGGACGACAAGAGCTATCCCTACCTGAAGATCACCGGCGTGGCCGCGCGCGACGGCCAGGCTGGCGAGCCTGCCCACCAGCGCTTCGCGCGCATGGCCTACTACCGTGGTGCCGTGGACAAGCGCCACCGCTACTTCGGTCCCTATCCCAACGCCTGGGCCGTCAAGGAAAGCATCCAGTTGCTGCAGAAGGTCTTCCGGCTGCGCACCTGCGAGGACACGGTCTTTGCCAACCGCTCGCGCCCCTGCCTGCTCTACCAGATCAAGCGCTGCAGCGGCCCTTGCGTGGATCTGATCTCGCCCGAAGCCTATGCGCTGGACGTGCGCAATGCCGAAGCCATGCTGCGCGGTGAAACCCAGGAACTGCTGCGCCAGCTCGAGGCCCGCATGATGGAGCACGCCGGGCGCATGGAATACGAGCAGGCTGCCGAGGTGCGCAACCAGATGACGGCGCTGTCGCGCGTGCTGCACCAGCAGGTCATAGAAACCGCCGACGACCGCGACGTGGACATCCTCGCCGTGAAGGTGCAGGGCGGCCGCGCCTGCGTGAATCTGGCCATGGTGCGCGGCGGCCGCCACCTGGGCGACCGGCCGTACTTTCCCGCCAATCTGGGCGATGCCGCCTCGGTTTACGCCGGCGAGGAAGAGGCCAATCTTGCCGAATCCGCGCGCCCGGTCGAGGACATCGTGCTGGAGGCCTTCATCGCCCAGCACTACACCGGCGTGGCCGTGCCGCCCGTGCTCATCGTCAGCCATCCGGTGGACAAGAAGCTGCTGGCCCTGCTGAGCGAGCAAGGCGGCGTGCGCATCACCGCCGTGCAGCAGCCGCGCGAGCAGCGGCGCATCTGGCTGGAGATGGCGCAAAAGAATGCCGACATCCAGATGGCCCGCCTGCTGGCCGAAGAAGGCTCGCAGCAGGCGCGCACGCGCGCGCTGGTCGAGGCGCTGGACCTGGCCTGCGAGAACCTGGACGAGCTCACCATCGAATGCTTCGACATCTCGCACACGGCGGGCGAGGCCACGCAGGCCTCCTGTGTGGTCTTCCATCACCACAAGATGCAAAGCAGCGAATACCGGCGTTTCAACATCGAAGGCATCACGGGCGGCGACGACTATGCCGCCATGCGCCAGGTGCTGACGCGCCGTTACAGCCGCGTGGCCGAAGCGCAAAGAGAGGCGGGCGGTGCCGAGCTCACGGGCAAGCAGCCGCAATTGCCGGACCTGGTGCTGGTCGACGGCGGCAAGGGCCAGGTCAGCATGGCGCGCGAAGTCTTCGAGCAGCTGGGCCTCGATGTCTCGCGCATCGTGGGCGTGGAAAAGGGCGAGGGGCGCAAGGTCGGCCTGGAAGAGCTGGTCTTTGCCGACGGGCGCGAGAAGATCTACCTGGGCTACGACTCGGCCGCGCTGATGCTGGTGGCCCAGATCCGCGACGAGGCCCACCGCTTCGCCATCACCGGCATGCGCGCGGCGCGCGCCAAGGTGCGCGTGGGCGGCGGCAAGCTCGAGGAGATTCCGGGCGTGGGCCCCAAGAAGCGCGCGCGCCTTCTGCAGCGCTTTGGCGGCGTGCGCGGCGTGTCCGAAGCCACCGTCGAGGACCTGTGCAGCGTGGACGGCATCTCGGCCGCGCTGGCTGAAGATATCTACCGTGCATTGCATTGAAATGACCGTCCCGCAGGCTGCACCGCGGGCCTTGAAACAGAACCTCAAACACCAAGGTACGTGACACAATGGCGGCCATGTTTCTCACAATCCCCACCTTGATGACCTGTACGCGGATCGTCGCGATTCCGCTGATCGTCGGGGTGTTCTACGCGCCGTTCGATGTGGCGACCCGCAACCTGGTCGCCACGGTCATGTTCATCGTCTTCGCGGCCACCGACTGGCTCGACGGCTACCTGGCGCGCAAGCTCAACCAGACATCGGCCTTCGGCGCCTTCCTCGACCCGGTGGCCGACAAGTTCCTGGTCTGCGCGTCGCTGCTGGTGCTGGTGCACCTGCAGCGCACCGATGTGTTCGTGGCCCTGATCATCATCGGCCGCGAGATCGCCATCTCGGCCCTGCGCGAGTGGATGGCGCACCTGGGCGCGGGCAAGAGCGTGGCCGTCCACATGCTGGGCAAGCTCAAGACCACGGCGCAGATGGTGGCCATCCCCTTCCTGCTGTATGACGGCCGCGTGTTCGGCATGATCGACACCGGCGTCTGGGGCCAGGTGCTGATCTGGGTGGCGGCGGTGCTCACCGTCTGGTCGATGGTGTACTACCTGCAAAAAGCCCTGCCCGAGATCCGCGCGCGGGTCACGCACTGAGGGCCTTTCCGGCCGTTCCCGGGATCCTGCGCCAGACACGTCAAACTGTCTGGCGTTGCTACTTTTTTGGAAGCATTTGAATCAGGCAGGGCCGCCGCTGCGGCGTCGTGGATGCGAAGCGGTGAGGCGCATTGCAGCACTGGCAAGGCCTGCAGCGGACAAGTCCATTGTCAACCCTTGTCAATTCGTGAAGCCGCTAGCCTGCGCCGGGCGCAAAAAACCGGCCGCAAAGCCAAAGCTGGCGCCAAAACCGCATAGAATCGTCCCCTGTCGCTGCGATGCGCAGCGTGCATTGACACCTGGAAGGTCGATGGCTTTAATTCACCGATGTCTGCCCCGAGGCAGGCGTCGAACGGCAAGCCAGATTCCGTATCCGTCGCGCCGGGTTTCTGGCCGAGCCAAGTTGGTGGCCGCAGAGACATCCCATTCACTTATTTCTCCAGAGGCATCTTGTGAATAAAACCGAACTGATTGAGCACATCGCTAACAACGCCGACATCTCCAAGGCTGCGGCTGCTCGTGCACTGGATTCCACGATTGAGGCTGTGAAGAAAACCCTCAAAAAGGGTGGTACAGTGTCGCTCGTTGGTTTTGGCACATTCGCCGTTGGTAAGCGCGCTGCTCGTACGGGCCGCAACCCCCGCACCGGCGAAACCATCAAGATCAAGGCCGCCAAGGTTCCAAAGTTCCGTCCGGGCAAGGCATTGAAAGATGCCCTGAACTGACACCAGTCAAGGTGGGGTGCTTAGCTCAGTTGGTAGAGCGGCGCCCTTACAAGGCGTAGGTCGGCGGTTCGACCCCGTCAGCACCCACCAAGAACAAAAGGCGAACGAAAGTTCGCCTTTTCTATTTCTGCCATTGAAAGACGACAGACCATGTTCGAATCCATCCGCAAGCATTCCAAGTTCGTGATGATCTTGTTGTTCTTGCTGATCATTCCCTCGTTCATCTTCGTGGGTGTGAACCAGAACTACTTCACAGAGTCCAGCGTCATCGTCGCACGTGTCGATGGTCATGAGATCAAGCAGGCCGACTGGGAGAACGCGCACCGCATGGAGAGTGATCGCCTGCGCGCCGAGAACCCCAACATCGACCCCAAGCTGCTGGACTCGCCGCAGGCGCGCTACGCCACGCTGGAGAAGATGGTGCGTGACCAGGTGCTGGCCGCTGCCGTGCAGAAGATGCATCTGGCCGCATCCGATGCCCAGCTGGTGCGCACGCTGCAGGAGATTCCCGCGATTGCCGCGCTCAAGAAGCCTGACGGCTCGATGGATGCCGAGGCCTATCGCGCCCTGGTCGGATCGCAGGGCCTGACGCCCGAAGGCTTCGAGGCCAACCTGCGCCGCGAGCTGTCCATGAACCAGGTGATGGGTGGCGTGACGGGTACGGCCTTTGCGACCGACACCCAGGTCAAGCAGGCCATCGATGCGCTGTACCAGCGCCGCGAAGTGCAGGTGGCCCGCTTTGAAGCCAGCGCCTACGCCAGCAAGGTCCAGCCCACCGAGGCAGACCTCAAGGCCTACTACGATGCCCACACCAGCCAGTTCCAGCAATCGGAGCAGGCCAAGGTGGAATACCTGCTGCTGGACGTTCCCAGCATCGAGGCCGGCATCACGCTGAGCGAAGACGATGTGCGTTCCTACTACAACCAGAACGCCGAGCGCCTGGCCGGCCCCGAAGAGCGCCGTGCCAGCCACATCCTGATCAATGCAAGCAAGGATGCGCCTGCTGCCGAGCAGGAAAAAGCCAAGGCCAAGGCCGAGGAACTGCTGGCCGAGCTGCGCAAGGACCCCAAGCGCTTCGCCGAACTGGCCAAGGCCAATTCGCAGGACGGTGGTTCCGCTGCATCGGGTGGCGATCTGGGCTACTTCGGCCGTGGCGCCATGGTCAAGCCCTTCGAGGACGCAGCCTTCGGCATGAAGGTGGGCGACATCAGCGACGTGGTGCACAGCGACTTCGGCTACCACATCATCTCGCTGGTGGACATCAAGAAGCCCAAGGCTCCGAGCTTCGAGCAGATGCGTCCCAAGCTGGAAGCCGAACTCAAGCAGCAGCAGGCCCAGCGCAAGTTCGCCGAACTGGCGGAAGGCTTCTCCAACGCGGTCTACGAGCAGTCGGACAGCCTGCAGCCCGTGGCCGAGAAGTTCAAGCTCACCGTGCAAAAGGCAGACCATGTGACGCGCCAGCCCGGCCCCAACGTCAAGGGCCCCCTGGCCAACCCCCGCTTCCTGGAAGCGTTGTTCTCCAGCGACTCGCTGAACAACAAGCGCAACACCGACGCAGTGGAGCTGGGTTCCAGCCAACTGGTGGCCGGCCGCGTGGTGGAGTACACGCCTGCCCGCACGCTGCCCATGGCCGAGGTGGGCGACAAGCTGCGCACCCTGTACGTGGCGCAAAAGTCCGCCGAACTGGCCAAGGCCGATGGCGAGGCCAAGCTTGCAGCATGGAAGGCCAAGCCTGATGCGGCGCAACTGCCTGCCGCCAAGGTGATCAGCCGTGACCAGCCCGAAGGCCTGTCGCGCGAAGTGGTGGATGCCGCCCTGCGCGCACCGACCGCTCAGCTGCCTGCCTGGACGGGTGTTGACATGGGTGCCCAAGGCTATGCCGTGGTCAAGATCAACCGTATCGTCGAGCGCCCGGCCGATGATGCACAGGCTGCTGCCGCGCAGAAGCAGGACTTCCTGCGAAGCTCTGCTGTCGCAGAAGCTATGGCATACTACGAGCTTCTCAAGAAACAGCTCAAGGTGCAGATCAAGGTCCCGCGCCCCTGATGAGAGAAATTTCTAGAAAGACAGAAATTTCAAAAATCAAGCAGTTTTTTGGAATAGAATAGCGTTCTTCTACGGTGGCTGTAGCTCAGTTGGTAGAGTCCAGGATTGTGATTCCTGTTGTCGTGGGTTCGAGCCCCATCAGCCACCCCAAATAAAAAAATCCCCAGAGCAAAAATGCTCTGGGGATTTTTGCTTTGGGCGACAGGGGGACTGGTTGCCCCGAAAGCTCCAGGGGCGCCGGACTAGGTTCCTGCCGGCTGCGGCGGCATGGAGGATGGCGGCATCCTGCCCGTTGCCCGCATCCCCCGATGCGCCTTTGTTCCGGCTGCTCCTGATCCGTCACGCAACGCCTGTTCCAAAGCATTTGTCTGCTGGTTTTTGGCATATAATCGAATGCTTCAACGGTGGCTGTAGCTCAGTTGGTAGAGTCCAGGATTGTGATTCCTGTTGTCGTGGGTTCGAGCCCCATCAGCCACCCCAAACAAGAAAATCCCCAGTGCAGAAATGCACTGGGGATTTTTGCTTTGGGCGGAAACTTTATCTTTCTGGGGCTGGAAGCAGGCGGGATATTCGCATGGCCAATCGCGCTGCGGCTGGATTGCGGCCGCTCATGCTGCCGTGGATTTTCAGGCGTTTGATGCGAGGCCTGCCTGCCTGACTTCGCGATCTGCCGTATCGCCACCGTGGCCATGCCCGTTGCGCAGGCCGTTCCGCCGAGCTTGCGTGCGCGGACGGCGGGCCGGGCTTGCCTGGATGGGGTGTTGCGCTCTGCGCAGGTTTTTATAAGACAAGTCCTATATTTGTCGCATGACCTGTGTCAATAGGTGTTTTGCATTGCTATTGAATTACGATTGCAAACATCAATCAAGAGCAATGGCGCAGGGCTTGCAGGCCTGTCGCATGGTCCCCCGCCAACGAGAAGCACGCTTGCATGAAAAATCCCGGTTACACGCGCAACGGCTGTCCAGGCGGCAGGTGGCAACGGCCCCGTGGCTTCACCCTCATCGAGATGATGGTTGTGGTGGCGCTGGTCGCGATTCTGGCCGCTCTGGCCGCTCCTTCCTTCATCGTCCAAATAGCCAACCAGCGCGTCAGCTCGGCTGCGCTCGAGTTGCAGTCGTTGCTGCAGCTGGCTCGCTCCGAAGCGGTCTACAAACGGGTGGAAAGCAGCTTCGTGGGCGCGGGGCAGACATGGTCCGCCAAGTCGGGAGGGCAACTGGTGCGCGAGGCCCGGGTGCCTGATGCCGTGACCGTGTCGCCCTCCGGTGATTCTTCCCAGGGCGTCCTGTTTGAAACCACGGGGACCGCCAGGCAGTTCTCCGGCGCCAGCACGCTGTACACGCTGACCGTCACGGCTCGCCATGCCACGCGCATGCACTGCCTGAGAGTGACTCGCGCCGGGCTTGTGCGCCAGCAGCGGCTGCCTGCCGGCGGCAGTTGCTGATGCGCGTGCAACGGGTCTGCAACATGTCCATTCCTTTTCCTTCTCGCAGGCAACGCGGCGCAGGCCTTATCGAGGTACTCGTCGCCGTGCTGCTGGTGGCCGTGGGGCTGCTGGGCGCCGTGCGCATCCATGTGCGTGCCATTGAATACACCGTGGATACCGAGCGGCGCCAGATGGCATCCATGCTGGCTTCCGAACTGCTGGAGACCCTGCGGGGGGATACGGCCACGGTCCTTGACGCGAAGGGCTCGCCCGTGGAGGAACTGGCCGGCTATCAGAAGCTACAGGGGGCCGCGATGCCCGCGGCCCCTGCGGCCTGCCAGCCTTTGCCGCAACCGCGGGAGCAGCGCCTGGCCTGCTGGGGCGACCGGGCCCGCAAGCTGGTGCCCGATCTCACCGCGGACCGCATCGACAGCTCCTTCGCCGTGAGCGCCGATGCCGATGGCCTGGTGTCCGTGACGGTGGCCTGGCCGGTCAAGAAAGGCCAATGTCTGGATGGAAGCGACAATGAATTTTGCACATTCACGCTGCGGTCGCGGCTTTGAGCGCGGGCCGGGCGCATGGGCGTGCCGCATGCGCATGCCGTCACAGGCGGGCATGTCCCTGGTGGAGATTATGGTGGCGCTGGCCATCGGCCTGTTCCTCGTGCTGATTGCCACCACCATCTACATGCAGGGGCTGTCGAGCTTCGGTTTTCGCGTGGGGCAGAGCGAGAACCTCGGCAACAGCCGGCTGGCACTGGCCGTGCTGGACTCCGAGTTCTCCAAGGCAGGCTACAGGAGAGACCCTTCGCAGGCGATGTTCGACGCATTTCCTGCCGATTCCTCGCCCCATCCCAACGGCTGCCAGTTCGCCCAGGGACAGGCGCTCTACGCGGCTGACACGCAGAGCATCTGCCTTCGCTTCCAGCCCCGGGACGCTGCGGAAACCGATTGTGCGGGCACGCCCGCGAACCTGGGAGCCGCCGGCCCCTATGACGCTCCGGCGCCGGCGACCGGCATGTTCGCGGAGAAATACACCGTCGAAAGTGGTGTGCTGGTCTGCCGGGCTGCGCAGGAGGTTGTGCCGCTTGCCGATGGCGTGCGGGCGGTGCATTTCGAGTTCGGCATCGATCGGCAGACAGCGCCCGGCGCGATACGCCGGGTCGATGCCTTCGCGGCCACGTTGCCCGGGCAGCAGGAAGCCATCCGTTCCCTGCGCCTTGCCCTCTTGCTGGAAAGCTCCGGCAAGGTGACGCAGGGCATGGCCTCCACCGTCTGCGAGCGTTGGGCGCAACTGGGCGGCGCCGCGGCCCGATGCGATGCGAATGCCGGCGCCCTGCTGCAACTGGCCACCGGCACGCTCACCCTGAGGAATCTGATGCCATGACCGCGCTGATCGGAGCCCGGAGCCGCCGCTGCATGTCCTGTGTCCTGGACGGGCGCCAGCGCGGCAATGCCTTGCTGGTGTCCATGATCATGCTGCTGCTGGTGTTGTTGCTGGCGGTGGTCGGCATGCGCGTGGCCACGCTGGAGGCGCGCCAACATGGTGGATAGCCAGCGGCTGTATGAAACCGCGGATGGCACGCTGCGAGAAGGCGAGCGCAAGCTGCTGGAGCATGCCGTCGCGCTCAAGCCTTGCAATGGCGCCGGCACTCCGGTGGCCGAGGGCAGCGGCATTCCCTGCTCGGTGTCCGATGTGCGTACGGACTCCATCGGGCTCGGTACGGATTTTCGGACGACCAAGGCCAAGGCGGCCGGGTTTCAGAAGCCCGATGGGTACTGGTATCCCCGATACATCACGACCGCCTGTCCCAAGTCGGGTAGTGCGACGTCCGCGCTGGATGCACCCGCCACCGGCTGCACGGACTTCTATGAGGTCAATGCCCAGGCCACGGAAAAGTCGCAGGCCCAGGCCTGCGGAGCGGATGCGCTGTGCCTGCGGTCCAGCGTCAACATGTTCATAAAGTAAGCAGGGGGAGGGAGCTTCAATGGCTCGCATTGCAAGTTGGAAAACCATGCAGGGCCCGAGGGCCCTGGCCCTGGCGCTGTGGACGTGGGCACTGGCACTGGCCGGTACGCCGGCGCATGCCCAGGGGCGCGCGGACACCGTGCTGTCCCAGATGCCGCTGTTCGTGAACCAGGCGTTGGCGCCCTTGAACATGCTGGTGATGGGGCGTGACCACAAGCTGTACTACGAGGCCTACAACGATGCCTCCGACCTCAACGGCGACGGTGTGATCGATGTCGGGTACAAGCCGGACCAGATCGACTACTACGGCTACTTCAACAACAACGTCTGCTACAGCTATTCCAAGGGTGTTTTCGTGCCCTCGCAGGCAGCGACCGGAAGCAACAGGAAAAAGTGCTCGAACAACTGGAGTGGCGACTTCCTGAACTATCTGGGCACATCGCGCATGGACGCCATACGCCGCGTGCTTTATGGCGGCATGCGTGCGGAGGACACGGCTTCGCGCACCGTTTTGCAGACCGCCTACATTCCCAGGGATGCGCACAGCTGGGGCAAGGCCTATGACCCTGCGCGGGATCTCGGGGTCTACAGCATTTCGGACTATGCGCCGCTGCGCCAGCCGGCGTCCGGCACGCGCCATCTGTTTGCCGTCACCACGCTGGGGGAGGCCGCTGGCGTCATCACACAGTTGCGCGTGCTCAATGACTCCTCGTTCCAGATCTGGGATTGGGTGTCCCAGGAGGGCTTTGCAGGGCAGAGCAACTGTGCAGGCGGCAATTCGTGCGCGCGAGGCACCAGCAGGATCACTGACTACAACCTGCTTGTGGAGGCCTGCTCCAGCAGCAATGTCCAGTTGCTCGAGGCCAGCTGCAAGGCCTATCCCAACGGCGGCAAGACCATCTACAAGCCCACGGGGCTGCTGCACGACTTCGGAGAGAACGGGAAGATGTACTTCGGCCTGCTCACAGGCTCGTACGAGAAAAACATCGCCGGCGGCGTGCTGCGCCGCAATATCAGCAATTTCGCAGAGGAAGTCGACCCTCAGACGGGCCAGTTCAGGACGGGTGTCAATGGCGTGGTCGCCAACATAGACCGCCAGCGCCTGATCGGCTACACCGGCGGCAAATACGTGGAATGCGGCTGGATCACGTCCGGCCCCATCAGTTCGCTGGACAAGCCTTCGAAGTGCGCCATGTGGGGCAATCCCATCAGCGAAATGATGTTCGAGACCATGCGCTATTTCGGCGGCGCGTCCCAGGCCCTCGGCATCTATGACTACGCCGGCGGCTCCTCCAAGGACGCGTCCCTGGGCCTGTCCAAGCCCGCCTGGGAAACGCCCTACAAGGCCAAGGCCGAAGGCGGGGGCGGCTACCAGTACTGCTCCCGTCCCGTCATGACGGTGCTCAGCGACATCAATCCCTCCTACGACGGCAAGCTGCCCGGCAGCCGCTACGCGAGCGTCGGTGCCAGCGCCCTCAATGGCTTCAATGTCTCTGACGAGGTGGCGGCCATCGGCTCGGCCGAGCGCATAGACGGGAAGAACTTCTTCATCGGCCAGTCAACATCGGCCAATGCCGACCAGGCTCCTTCGGTCAAGACCATTGCAGACCTGTCCTGGGCGCGCGGCCTGTCTCCCGAGGAGCCCAGCAAGGAAGGCACCTACTATGCCGCCGGTGTGGCCCGTTTCGGCGCCAGGAATGCCATCTTCGGCAACAGCCAGGGCAAGAATGCGCTGAGGACCTACTCCGTGGCCATTGCGTCACCGCTGCCGGAAATACGCTTTCCGATCGGCGGCAAACGCTTTGTGACCATTGCCCCGTTTGCCAAGACCGTCTCCGGCAGTGCCGGTGGCAGCACCGTGAACAATGCGGTCTTCACGCCGACCAACCAGATCGTCGACTACTACGTGGTCAACATTGCCAACACGGGCAAGGCGGACATCGATGCCTCGGTCAATGGCGGGCGGCCCTATGCGGAGTTCCGCATCAACTACGAGGACGTGGAGCAGGGCGCCGACCATGACATGGACGCCATCGCGCGCTATACGGTCGCGCTGCAGGCCGATGGCAAGGTGAAGATCGACATGGTGTCCGAATACGCCGCTGGCGGCCTGGGACAGCACATGGGCTATGTGATCTCGGGCACCACCAAGGACGGCATGTACCTGGAGGTGCGTGACAAGGACACGGCCTCGGCCTACTACGCCTACAACACGCCACCCAATCGCGATCCGGGCTACTGCCGGGGCAGCATCTCGGCCCAGCAGCGCACGGAATGCACGAACCTGGGACTCACGGCCACCCGCAGCTTCACTCCCGGCAATGCGACCGACGCGGGCAGCTTCCTGAAGGGACCGCTGTGGTATGCCGCCAAGTACGGTGTGCCGGACCGCGACCCCTCCAAGATCACGGGAGATCCGGACAACTATTTTCTGGTGACCAATGCCGGCACGCTCAAGGACCAATTGACCAAGGCGTTCAACGACATCCTGCAGAGCATCAGTTCCGTGACGGCGGTCAGCGTGGACATGCCCACTGCGACACTGGGCGAAGGAGCCGACCTGTACCGGACCACGTTCGAGGTCCAGTACTGGAGCGGCGACGTCATCCGCGAGAAGCTCACCACCAGCGACAGAACGCTGGTCTGGAGCGCGGCGGAACTCCTGTCGGCGCGGCCCGCCGATGATCGCAAGATCTACTATCCCAGCAGGACCGGCAGTGCCGTGTCGCTGAGCCCTTTCACGTACTCCAGTCTCAGCGGGCAGCGCTCCGATGCGTCCTGGCTGGCCGTGCTCAACACGGACCCGGCCACGAACTCCGCCGATGGCCAGGCAAAAAAGCGCATCGAGTTCCTGCGTGGCGAGGTGCGCGATGACTTGCGCGTGCGCAAGCCCCTGGACAGCGGAAAGCCCAATGTGCTGGGCGATATCGTCAATTCCTCGCTGGTGCGGGTCAAGGGCGGCCTGTACCGCGCCTCCGCTGCGGACAAGCTGGAGGGCAGCACCACCTATGCCGCCTTTGCCGCGAAACAGGCTGCCAAGGAGATGCTGTATGTGGGCGCCAACGACGGCATGCTGCACGCCTTCGACGCGGCATCGGGCAAGGAGGAGTTCGCCTTCATTCCATCGGGCGTGAAGGATTCGCTCAATGTCCTGGCGTCCCGGTATGGCGCGGGCGGCGCTCCCCACCGCTACTTCGTGGACGGGACGCCCGTGGTCTCGGATGTCTACTTCGGCAACGCCTGGCACAGGGTGCTGGTCGGCAGCCTGGGCGCGGGCGGGCGGCAGGTCTTCGCGCTGGACGTCACGGACCCCACCTCCCCCCGGTTGCTGTGGGAGTTCGGGGTTGAACAGGACGACCGCATGGGTTACTCGATGCCCGCGCCTGTCGTTGCGCGGCTCAACGATGCCGGCCGGTCCAAGGGCAGGTGGGTGGTATTCCTGTCCAATGGCTACCAGGCTTCGAACAGCGCCTCCGGCGAGTCCAGCCTGTTTGTGCTGGATGTCTCCAGTGGCGAGGTCATCCGGCGCTTTGATTTCGCGGCAGGCATGACGGCTGCGGAGTTGAACGCGCTGCCTGCGCCGAAGAACGGCCTGTCGCGTGCCGCCGTGGTGGACAACAACGGCGATGGCAAGGTGGACCTGGCCTATGCCGGTGATCTTGCGGGCAATGTATGGCGCGTGGACCTGGCCAGTGGTACCAGCGGCTCATGGAATGCGCAGCTGTTCTTTGTGGCACGCGAGTCCGAACGCAGCGGCGGCAAGCGGCTGTCCATCACCACCGCACCCTACGTGGTGCGGCACTCCAGCGGCAAGGGCGATGTGGTGGCCTTCGGCACGGGCCGCTTCATGACGGATGACGACAAGCTGGACATGCGCCGGCAATCGGTGTTCGGCGTCTGGGATCGCTACGGCACACCCGCCACGGCTGCGCCGCAGCCGCTGCCTACCGCCGGCAAGGGGCGTGGGGATCTGCAGGCCCAGCAGTTCACCCAGGTGAGCGGCTTTCCGGGCAAGTTTGCCCTGTCGGCCAACCCGGTCACCTGGTACAAGGACGCCACCAGCACCGCCGACTCCAATGTGCACAGCTGGGGCTGGTACGTCGATCTGCCGCGCGACGGCGAAAGACTGGTCTACGACATGAGCCTGTACGGGCGGGGGCTGGTGTTCACCTCCATCCGGCCGCCGCTGGGCGACCCCTGCTCCGCAGGCCTGGCCAGCACGATCTACGCCATCGATCCCGACACCGGGGGCAAGACCGACTATGTCGCCTTCGATGTGAACGGCGACGGCATCTTCAACGCCTCCGACAACTTGGCAGGCCAGCAGGTCAACGGCCGCGAGGTGGGGCCGGGCAGGACCACCATCAGCGGCGCGAAGATCTTCGACTCCAGCGGAAAGCCAAGCGGGGCGGGAGACCCAGTCAAGACCGGGGGCGACGATATCAACAGCGGAGTGGACCGGGGGCGACAGAGCTGGCGCCGCCAGCCAGCGAACCCGTGACCGCCATCCCATCCACTACACACCCATCCACTACACACAGGGGCCTGCCGGCCCCGGCCGTCTGGCTGGCCCTGCGGGCCCCCAAGGAGAAATGCGTGCGCAGCAAGCTAAATGGATTCACGCTGATCGAGCTGATGATCACGGTGGCGGTGGTCGCCATTCTTTCGGCGATCGCCTACCCCTCCTACCAGGAATACGTGCTGCGATCGCGGCGCGTGGAGGCGCAAAGCCTGCTGGGCGAGGCCGCCGCCCGGCAGGAGCGCTGGCGGGCGCAGAACGGCGGATACACAAGCTCCGTCGCCAACCTCAGACTGCCCTGGGGGGACAAGTCCGAGAACGGCCACTACACCCTGACGATGGCCACGGCCGCCAATGACGGCGGCTACACGCTCAAGGCCACGCGCACAGGCCGCCAGGCATCGGACAGGCGCTGCGGCGACTACACCCTGAACGCCCTGGGCGTGAAGGGCATCTCGCCCTTGGGAACGGTGGGAGACTGCTGGCGCTGAGCGCCATCGGGGCCGGGGCCTCAGTCCTGCGCCTCATCCACAAATTCCACCATGGCCGCCGACACCTTGGGCAAGCGGCCTCGTACCCGTTCCGTGCTACCGCAGTCAGGTGCGTTGCGAATCCAGCTGCTCACCGTTCCTGGCCACTTCCTGCGCCTCGGAGTAGCTTTCGATCAGCAACTGGTAAGGCGGGAAGACTGCGCTGTAGGCCTGCGCCCACTGCAACGCGTCCTCACGGTTCCAGGTCTTTTGCACCTCCGAGCACACCGCCGCCGTGTCCATCGGCACGACACCAGCCTGCACGATGCGCGCCAGCGTGATTTCCTGCGCCATTTTCGAGTAGGTCCCCGAGGCGTCGATCACCGCGAAGACCTGGTAGCCCTCGTGCACCGCGGCGATGCTGGGAAAGGCCATGCAGACGCTGGTGATCGTCCCCGCGATGATGAGCTGCCTGCGCCCGGTGGCCTTGACGGCAGCGACGAACTCCGGGTTGTCCCAGGCGTTGATCTCGCCCTTGCGCGCAACGTACCGGGCATGCGGGGCGTACTGGTGGATCTCGGGGATCAAGGGGCCGTTCGGACCCTGCGGCACCGATGCGGTGGTGATGACCGGGATCTTCGCCAGTGTCGCTACCTTGGCGAGTGTGGTGGCATTGGCACGTACCTCGGTGAAGGGCATGTCCTTGATGGTCTGGAACAGGCCGCTTTGATGGTCGATCAGCAGCATCGCCACATTGTCGGGATCGATGACCGGGCGGGCGCCGTTGAAGTTGGCGATGGTTTGGGGTGTGCTCACGGTCTTCTCCTCAATTGCCCTGGGTGAACGTGATGTGGCTCGTGATCAGGTTGCGGTAGTCGGGGATGTGGTTGGAAAACAGAGTGCCCAGCCCCTGCACGTCGTTGCGCCAGTCGCGGTGCAGTTCGCAGGCAGCGCCGAACCAGCTCATCAGTTGCACGCCGGCCTGCGACATGCGATTCCACGCCGCATCGCGGGTGATGGGGTTGAAGGTGCCTGAGGCGTCAGTGATCACGAAGACGTCGAAGCCTTCCTCGATGGCCGACAGTGCCGGGAAGGCCACGCACACCTCGGTCACCACGCCGGCGATGATGAGTTGCTTCTTGCCCGTGGCCTTCACGGCCTTGACGAAGTCCTCGTTGTCCCAGGCGTTGATGTTGCCGGGCCGGGCGATGTAGGGCGCCTGGGGAAACTGGCTCTTGAGCTCCGGCACCAGAGGTCCGTTGGGACCGTTCTCGAAGCTGGTCGTCAGGATGGTGGGCAGCTTGAAATAGCTGGCGATGTCGGCCAGCGCCAGCACGTTGTTCTTGAACTTGTCCGGGTCGATGTCGCGTACAAGGGATAGCAGGCCGGTCTGGTGGTCTACCAGCAGCACGGCGGCGTTGTCCTTGTCCAGGCGGACGTAGGGCTTGGTCATGGTGAATCTCCTTGGGTCGCCCAGACAAAGGTCTTGGCTGATGGATAGAGAATAGGATTCGAACGATGAACGCGGTAGTCGTTAATAATTGCCATCAGAGTCCTATCTGAGGAACGATGAAGACGGT
The DNA here is from genome assembly GCF_001682645.1 of Delftia sp. JD2. Classification (NCBI taxonomy): domain Bacteria; kingdom Pseudomonadati; phylum Pseudomonadota; class Betaproteobacteria; order Burkholderiales; family Comamonadaceae; genus Delftia; species Delftia sp. JD2. Next base: position 37,139 of record NZ_LFJT01000018.1, on the reverse strand, counting down.
GTGCAATGAAAGACCTGAACGACCTCTACTACTACGTGCAGGTGGTGGACCACGGCGGCTTTGCGCCCGCGGGCCGCGCGCTGGGGATGCCCAAATCCAAGCTGAGCCGGCGCATCGCGCAGCTTGAGGAGCGTCTCGGCACGCGCCTGATCCAGCGCTCCACGCGGCGATTTGCCGTCACCGAGACCGGCCAGACCTACTACGGCCACTGCAAGGCGATGCTGGTGGAGGCCGACGCCGCCGACGAGGCCATCGCGCTGACCCACGCCGAGCCGCGTGGCATCGTGCGCATGACCTGCCCGGTGGCGCTGCTCGATGCGCGCATCGCCGACATGCTGGCGGCCTTCATGGCCGCGTACCCGCGCGTGGAGATCCACCTCGAGGAAACCAACCGCCGCGTGGACGTGGTGGGCGAAGGAATCGACGTTGCCATCCGCGTGCGCCCGCCGCCGCTGGAAGACAGCGACCTGGTGATGCGCATGCTCGCCGAGCGCGGGCAATGCCTGGTGGCCTGCCCGCGGCTGTTGACAGGCGGCATCCCCCAGGTGCCCGCCGACCTGGCAGGCCTGCCGAGCATGGACCTGGGCCTGCCGCAGCACGAGCATGTGTGGCACCTGATCGGCCCGGACGGCACGCAGGCGGCCATCCGCCACCGGCCGCGCCTGGTCACGCGCGGCATGCTGGCGCTGCGCGCGGCGGCCTTGGCGGGGGTGGGCGTGGTGCAACTGCCCTCGATGATGGTGCGCGAGCAGATCGCGCGCGGTGAACTGGTCCACGTCATCCCGGGCTGGGCGCCACGGCGCGAGATCATCCATGCGGTGTTCGCCTCACGGCGCGGGCTGCTGCCGGCCGTGCGGGCGCTGATGGATTTTCTGGCAGAGCGGTTTGAGGCGATGGACGAAGACTGAGCTGCCGGGAAGCCGACTGGCTACCACCCGGAGCTCCATCTTCATCGCTGACAGATGAATGATCCGGCCGGGTACCTTGATGCCTTCCACCTCCGGAAGCTGCTTTTCCAGAGCGACCAGATTTTCAATCAATCGGGACCGTGCGATCACGCGGCCGTCGTGTTACATGTGCGCCGAGCGGACGCCAGGAGACAGCTCTTGTGCGACATCGATCCTGCCCGTAGAGCACGGCAATGTCCCGGTGCTTGCCGTTAGTCAGGCACGTAGTCAGGCACGTCGAACCCACTCCGGATGGCATCACGTCAAGCGTGTATGGCGCCACCGGGGCGCCGTTGGACGACATCGAAAGCTGGATGTACCTGAAGCCCGAGACCAGTACGGGCCCTTGGACTTCTTTGGACGTATTGGGATTTCTTGGGATGCCAGGATGGCCTGCCCGGAGGGACTCGAACCCCCGACCTATTGCTTAGAAGGCAATTGCTCTATCCGGTTGAGCTACGGGCAGGTATGGCCGCTGACGGGCCAGCGCGGATCATACCCGCAATGGGCGGGCGCTCAGGGCTTGGCGGCGTGCCCTGGCGCCCTTGCCGTCATTCGGCGTCGTCTTCTTCCTCGAAAACCACCGAAGGAGGCGCCATCACGCGCGCCATGTCGGTCATCGTGGGCACCAGGCCGCGTGCAAGGTAGCTGTAGGGCGTGTCGGGCTCCAGCGCCGCAGCGGCAAGATTGGCCATGGGCTGGTTCATCGTCAGGTAGTAGCTGCCCACGGGCGCTTCGACGGCGCCGCGCGTGAGCGCATAGGCGCCGCTGGCGGGCGTGGCCGAGCGGGCTTCGTTGTACGAGTCGGCCAGCAGCTGGCCGGGCTCGGCCACCTTGAGCACCTGCAGGCCCAGCAGGCGCAGCCTGTCCACGGCGGGCTGGGCGCTGGCGGACAGCCAATAGCCGCAGGAGCGCGGGCGCGACAGCGTGGTGCGTGGCTGCAGCGAAGCGTTCCAGTCCACGCGCACCTGCTGGTCGGCGCCCGTGTCGGGCTGGATCATGGTGAGGGTGCGCTGCTCGGGGGTCTGCTCGGCCAGTACGGCCAGTTGCTGGTGGCAGGCAAGGGAGGCGGTCTCGCGCGCCACGAAGGCCTGCACCTGGGTGAGGTCCTTGGCGCGCTCGGCGCTGGAATGCAGCATGCGTGTGGACGCGGTGACCAGGGTGTGCACGCGCCGCTGGATGTGGGCGCGGCCCAGGTCCGAGCCACGGCTGCTGACCAGGTAGCCCACCGAGTTCTTGAGCCCGCTGACGTTGCGCAGCGAATCGGGCGCGAGGCTGCCCATGGAGATGGACTTGTCCTGCAGGTCCTGGCTGGTGGTGTAGTACCAGTCGCTGCTCAGCCCGGCCTGCGACAGCGCGGTGCGCAGCGGCGCCGTGTACCACTCGCGCGCAGCCTTGGTCACGAATTCATTCTGGTTGGCCGTGGCCGAGTACTGCAGCAGGGCGTCGTAGCGCTGTATGGCCTGGTACTTCTGCAGGAAGACGCTGGCGGCGGGGAATTCCTGCAGGTCCACCACGGCGACGGGGCGGTAGTCGCGTGCCAAGGTGGCCAGGGCCTTGGCCTCCGGCGTGTTCAGGAGCAGGTGGTCATGGGCGATGTCGGTGCCATCGGCTGCATTGCGCGTGCCGGCTTCCACTGCGTCGGGGTTGGCGCGCGGCACGAGGATCACGTTGATCTGCTGCAGCAGCGGCTCCAGCAGGCCGCCGGGGGCGAGCTCGCGGGCGATGATGAGCAAGGCCTCCGTACCCGCGGGTTCGTCGCCGTGCTGGCCGGCCACGAGCATGACCGTGGGGCGGCGGCTGTCATAGAGCGCCGATGGCTGAATGCCGGGTGCGCGCGTGGCCACCAGGGCCTGGATGGGGCTGCCGCGCTGCGAGCTGCCGGGCTGCACGATACCCAGGCGCGTGTCGCGGCCCAGGGATTTGCTGGCCTGGCTGTTCAGCCAGGAAGACAGTTCGCTGGCCGTGGTGAACTGGTTGCGCTGCGGCGCCAGGCCCGGTGTGTCGTAGCGGGTGGCTGGATCGGGAAAGCGCGCAGCCACGGCCGCGTTGTAGGGCAGCGGGACCAGGTTGTTGGCCGGCGCGATGGGCTGCGTGGTCGCCTGCGGCACCACCGGGGTGGCTGGGGCCGGCCGGGTGGGGGCGGGCGCCTGGGGTTTGGAGGTGGTGGGCCATGGCGGCAGCGGGGTGCTGGCGCAGGCGGAAAGCAGGGCTGCGCACGCCAGGGCCGACCACCGCAACCTGTCCTGTGGCAGCTCCGAATCGGGGCGCTGGCTGGAGGGGGTGGCGTGTGGGGTCTGCAGTGTCATGGCGTGGCCTTGAGGAACCAGTCGGGGGAGTCTTTGAAATCCGGGAAAAGGGCGCGGCCTTCAATAGCCGCAGGCCGCAATGCTATCGGGATGATAGCCATGCAGGCTTGCGGCGCGCTGTCGGCTGAATGCGCAATCTGCGCCACGTGAAAAGGGCTGCAGCCCCGGAGAGATGCAGCCCTTTTTTGTTGGCGGATTCCTCGGCTTGCCGCAGGGCATGCCAAGGAGCCGTGGTGCAGGTCAGCGACCGTAGCCGCCGCGCGAGGGGCCGCCACGGCCACCGCCGCCGAAGCCGCCACCACCACCGCCGCCATTGCCGCCGCGGTTGAAGCCGCCACGGCGGCCACGTTCGGCCATGGTGTCCACGCTGGTGCGCATCGGATCGGGCTGGCCGCCACCTGCGCTGCCACGGGGGCCGCTGCTGCGTGCATGGCCCAGCTGCGTGCCCAGGTGGGCATCAGCGCGCGGGGGTTGGTCATCGAAGCGACGGACACCGCCGCCGCCTTCGCCGTCAGGGCGCGGGCCGCGCCTGGGGGCGTTCTGGGGGGCTGCCTTGGGACGGTGGGCGGCGCCGGATCCATTGCCCGGACCATCGAAGCGATCGCGGCGCGGCTTGTTGTTGGCGCTTGCACCGGCGTGGTTGCGGCCACGGCCCTGGCCGCCGGCGTTGCCTTCGGAGCGGCCTTCATCCGAGCCGGCCTTGGGAGCCTGGCCACGGCCACCTGCGCGGCCGCCACGGTCGGGCTGGGTGGCCTTGGTGGTGCGGATGCGGTCCATCATTTCCTGGCGCGCAGCCTTGGCGGCGGCCTGCATGACGTCACGGCTGGGCGGCTTGCCTGCACCGCCCCAGATGGTCTGGCGGCCCATGGCGATGGGCTCGGCCACTTCGTCCTCTTCGGGTCCGAAGCCTTCGAGCACCTGCACAGGGATTTCCTGCTTGGTGAAGCGCTCGATGTCCATCATGAAGCCTTCTTCGTCCATGCAGACCAGGCTGACGGCGTGGCCTTCGCGACCGGCACGGCCCGTGCGGCCGATGCGGTGCACGTAGTCCTCGGACACGTTGGGGATCTCGTAGTTCACGACGTGCGGCAGCTCGTCGATATCGATGCCGCGTGCAGCGATGTCGGTGGCGACCAGGGCGCGCAGCTCGCCGGTCTTGAAGCCGGCCAGGGCCTGGGTGCGGGCGCTCTGGCTCTTGTTGCCGTGCAGCGCCATGGCGCTGATGTTGTTCTTGGTCAGGAATTCGGCAACGTTGTTGGCGCCGAACTTGGTGCGCGTGAACACCAGAACCTGGCTCCAGTTGTTCTCGTTGATGATGTGCAGCAGCACCTGCTTTTTCTTGCCGCGGCCCACGGGGTGGATCACCTGGGTGATGCGCTGGACCGTGGTGTTGCTGGGCGTGACCTGAATGGACTGCGGGTTGCGCAGCAGGCCGTTGGCCAGGTCGCGGATCTCGTCGCTGAAGGTGGCCGAGAACAGCAGGCTTTGCTTGTCCTTGGGCACCAGGGCCAGCACCTTCTTGACGTCATGGATGAAGCCCATGTCCAGCATGCGGTCGGCTTCGTCGAGCACCAGGACTTCGACGGTGGATAGGTCCATGAAGCCTTGCTGCTGCAGATCCAGCAGGCGGCCCGGCGTGGCGACCAGGATGTCCACGCCCTTCTTGATGCGGTCGATCTGGGGCTTCATGCCCACGCCGCCGAAGATGACGGTGGAGTTGATGTCCAGGTACTTGGCGTAGCTGCGCACCGATTCCTCGACCTGTGCGGCGAGTTCACGCGTGGGCGTCAGCACCAGGGCGCGGATGCCCTTGCCGCCGAACTTGTTGCGCGGCACCTGGCCTTGCGAGAGGCGGTGCAGCATGGGCAGGGTGAAGGCAGCGGTCTTGCCGGTGCCGGTCTGGGCACCTGCCAGCAGGTCGTGGCCGGCGAGCACCGCAGGGATGGCTTGTGCCTGGATGGGAGTCGGGTTCTCGTAACCCTCCTCAAGCACGGCCTTCAGAATGGCGGGAGCCAGATTCAGTTCTTCAAATGTCATGTGATCAAAGATGCGCCCGTCCGGGGCGCTGGGTATCTGCCTGTCGAGGCAACCAGGGCGGTTGCCGGACCAGTCGTAGGCGGATGTAGTTCAATGTCGGGAGCCTGGAAAACAGCGTCCATCGTCCCCAGCTGGAATGCTGATGTCACGGGCAACTGGAACCCGTGACGCAGGGTATTGTCGCATGCGCGGATAATCACGGCTGGCGTGCAACCGATTTGTTGCCCGGTTTTTGCAGAAATCAACGATTCAAGTACTCGGACCAGAATGGCTCAATACGTTTTCTCGATGAACCACCTCACCAAGACCGTGCCGCCCAAGCGGCAGATCTTGAAGGACATCTCTCTCAGCTTTTTCCCGGGCGCCAAGATCGGCGTGCTGGGTCTGAACGGCTCGGGCAAGTCCTCGCTGCTCAAGATCATGGCTGGGGTGGACAAGGAATTCGAAGGCGAGGCGCTGCCCATGCAGGGCCTGTCCATCGGCTACCTGCCGCAGGAGCCGCAGCTCAATGCGGAGCACACCGTGCGCCAGGCCGTGGAAGAGGCCATGGCCGAAGTCAACGCGGCCCGTTCGCGCCTCGATGAAATCTACGCCGCCTATGCCGAGCCCGATGCCGACTTCGACGCGCTGGCCGCCGAGCAAGGCGAGCTCGAAGCCAAGATCGCCGCTGCCGGCACCGACTCCGAGCACCAGCTGGAGATCGCTGCCGACGCCCTGCGCCTGCCGGCCTGGGATGCCGTGATCGGCAAGCTGTCCGGTGGCGAAAAGCGCCGCGTGGCCCTGTGCAAGCTGCTGCTGTCCAAGCCCGACATGCTGCTGCTTGACGAACCCACCAACCACTTGGATGCCGAGTCCGTGGAATGGCTGGAGCAATTCCTGCACCGCTTCACCGGCACCGTGGTGGCCATCACCCACGATCGCTACTTCCTGGACAACGCTGCCGAGTGGATTCTGGAACTGGACCGTGGCCACGGCATTCCCTACAAGGGCAACTATTCCGAATGGCTGTTCCAGAAGCAAAGCCGCCTGGAGTCCGAGCAAAAGGGCGAGGAAGCCCGCGCCAAGGCCCTGAAGAAGGAACTGGAGTGGGTTCGCCAGAACGCCAAGGGCCGCCAGACCAAGTCGAAGGCCCGTATTGCGCGCTTCGAGGAGCTGAGCGATTTCGAATACCAGAAGCGCAACGAAACCCAGGAAATCTTCATTCCTGTGGCCGAGCGCCTGGGCACCCAGGTCATCGAGTTCAACAACGTCACCAAGAGCTTTGGCGACCGCGTGCTCATCGACAACCTGACCATGAACATCCCCGCTGGCGCCATCGTCGGCATCATCGGTCCCAACGGTGCCGGCAAGTCCACGCTGTTCAAGCTGATCGCGGGGCGCGAGCAGGCCGACTCCGGCGAAGTCATCGTGGGCCAGACGGTCAAGATGGCCTATGTGGAGCAGACGCGTGACGCGCTGGCCAACGACAAGACGGTGTGGGAAGACATCTCGGGCGGGCTGGACATCATCAACGTCGGCAAGTTCCAGATGGCTTCGCGTGCCTACGCAGGCCGCTTCAACTTCAACGGCCAGGACCAGCAAAAGAAGGTCGGCAACCTCTCCGGCGGCGAGCGCGGCCGCCTGCACCTGGCCAAGACGCTGATCCAGGGCGGCAACGTGCTGCTGCTGGACGAGCCGTCCAACGACCTGGACGTGGAAACCCTGCGCGCGCTGGAAGATGCGCTGCTGGAGTATGCGGGCACGGTGCTGGTGATCTCCCACGATCGCTGGTTCCTCGACCGTATCGCCACGCACATCCTGGCCGCCGAAGGCGATTCGCAATGGGTGTACTTCGACGGCAACTACCAGGAGTACGAAGCCGATAAGAAAAAGCGTCTGGGCGAGGAGGGTGCCAAGCCCAAGCGCATGCGCTACAAGGCACTGAAGTAAGCATCAAAGGCAAGCCTCAAAGCGCCTCCGGCACGGGCTGGAGCCTGTATTCTTCGGGCCATGAATCCTCCACCCGTTTCTGTTGCCGCGTTGCAAGCCTGCCTGGTGCAGGCTGTGCGTGGCTCGGAGGCGCTGATCCTGCGGCTGCTGCAGCGCACGGCGCATGCCATGGAGCAGGCCGACCAGCCGGGCTCGGGCCTGCCGCGCCGCGCTGAAATCCCCGAGGCGCTGGAGCTGCTGGCCCGCCATCGGGCGCCCATGCTCAAGGGCTATGGGCGGGCGCTGCTGGAATGCTTTGGTCAATCCGGCGGCGCTGCTGTCTGGCCCCCTGTGCCTGGCATGTCCGGTGCGTCCGGTGTGCCCGGCACCACCGATTTCGCCTCTCTCTCCCTCCTGGACGATTCCGTGCTGCAGTCGCAGCTGGCCCACCAGCGCCTGCTGCAGCATGTGGCGCCGCAGGTGGAGATCGCGCTGGCCGAGCTCGATGCCCTGGTCAGCGCCGTCCAGGGCCTGGACCGTGTCCAGCCCGAACGCAATCCGCTGCGGCCCCACAGCTATGTGCAGGCGCTGCAGCGCGTGATCGACGACACCGGGGTGGACCCCGGCTCCGCCGCCTGCTGGCTGGGCTTCATGCGCGAGCACCTGGGTGCGCTGCTGGTGTCCGAGTACGGCCATATCGCCCAATCCCTGCGTGACAAGGGAGTGCAGCCTGCGGCCTATGGCCTGGCGCCAGCACAGGCCCCATCGCCCGATGCGGGACGCCGCCATTCCGACCTGCCGGGGCAAAGCCGCTGGCGGGCGCCTTCCCACTATGGCGATGCCGTGGCCCAGAGCCGCGCCTATGGCTCCTTTGGCCAGCAGGCCCAGGAAGATGAGTTGACGCGGCGCCTGGTGGCGGCCCTGCTGTCCGATCCACGCTGGATGGATTCGCACCGCGAGGCGCCCGCTGCGGCGCCTTCTTCCATGTTGGCGCTGGCCCACACATCCGCCTATTCCGTGCCCGGGCAGTTTGCGCCGGCCATGGACGGCGCAAGCCGCCTGCAGACCACCGCCTGGCAGGGCAGCGAGACGGCACCCACCGTGCTGGCGGCGCTGCCCGAAGGCTGGACTTCGCTGAGCTGCATGGCGCTGGAGTCCGTGCAGCACCACTCGGCCCAGCTGGAGCAACTGATGCAGGCGCTGCAGCCGCCCGAGCAGCAGGAGCCCGCACCCGGCGTGCGTGCCGACGACGGCGCCGCGCTGCACACCCTGCAGCGCATGATGCGTTTCATGGCGGCCGACACGCGCCTGCTGCCTTCCGTGCAGCGCACCGTGGGCCGTCTGGAGCCGCTGCTGCAGCAGCTGGTGGTCCAGGACGCGCGCTTTTTTGAAGACCGCAGCCACCCCGCGCGCCAGCTGCTTGATGAGTTGACGGCACGCAGCCTGTGGTTCGACAGTGAATCCGCGCCCGGCTACGGTCAATTCCTGCAGGTGGCCGATTCCGCCGCCATGCGGCTGGCGGCCCTGCAGCGTGCCGATGCGTCGGCCTTTGCCACGGTGCTGCAGCAGCTGCGCGACGGTTGGGGCGGCAGCGGCATGCAGCCCGTGGGTCCTGGCGAAATGCCGGAAGGCGGCACGGTGACCGGGCCTGTCTCGGCTGCGCTCAGGCATGTGGAAAGGCGGGGCGTGGACCCGCGCTGGCCCGAAACCGCCATGCCCAGGGCCGAGCAGATTGCAGCCGCCATCCGGCGCCTGCCCAGCGCCCAGGGCGTGCCCGATGACATTCTGGAATTCGCCACTGGGCCCTGGGCCGAAGTGATCGCCAGCGTTCAGGAACCCGTGGACGGCAGCGAGGCCCGGGATCCCGGCGGCTATCTGGCCCTGGTGCCCAGCCTGCTGTGGAGCGTGTCGGCACATGCGGGCCGTGATACCGACCGCCTGGTGGCGCTGGCACCCCGGCTGCAGGCCCGGCTGCGCGCTGGCCTGCGCAGCGTGGGGCGTACGGAAGAGGAAATCCAGGCCTTTGCCGCGCGCCTGGCCGGCCTGCACCAGGACGCGCTGGATGCCGGTGTGGTCCGCCAGCCCATAGAGAGCGTGGACATTTATCTGGACTCCGTACCGCCGACCATCTACGGGTCGGACTCGGTGCTGGCGTCCCTGTCTTCCTCCACTGGTGCGGCAACGCTTGGCCAGACAACGCCCGGCTCCCTGGCGGGCCGTCTGCCGCAGTCGTTGTTTGGCGTGGCGGCCTCCCTGCCGGTGCCGCTCGATGTGCGGCAGCCGATGGTGGACGATATCGGCGCGCTGACCGAGCAGGATCTGGAGCTGCCCGAGGCGCTGCAGGATGAGCTGCCGGCCACCCCGGCTGCACAAGCGCCGCAGGCCTTTGCTGGGCTTGCGGGGCAGGCTGCGTTGGCCGGTGGCGAAGCCGCCCCGATGCCTGCCGAGCCCGCGCTGCCCCTGGAGCCACCGCCGCCGGTGGTTCCCGTGGTGTCCGAAGACTGGGCACTGGGCACCTGGGTGGAACTGTCCAACGCCCGGCAGTGCATCCGCACCCAGCTGACCTGGGTCAGCCCGCAGCAGACGCTGTTCCTGTTCACGGCCACCGATGGCAGCACCCAGTCCATGACGCGCCGCATGCGCGACAAGCTGCTGGCGCAAGGGCAGCTGCGGCGCGTGGACTGAGGCGCCTGCCGGACATGCGCCGGCGCCGATGGGGACGAATCGTGCCCAATTCGGGCCTTGCGGAGGTTGAGGCCTGAGGCCCGTCAAAAAGACAATGTCCTGCATCGGTGCGCTCCGGATCACGGGGCGCATCACCGAATAGACCCCACCAGCAGGAGACAGGAATCATGGCGCGTTTGAGGATAGGCATCGTCGGAGCAGGCATTGGCGGACTGGCGGCAGCCAATGCGCTGCACCAGGCAGGGCATGAAGTATTGGTGTTCGAGCAAAGCCGGCAGTTTCTGCGCGTGGGCGCGGACATCAACCTCACGCCCAATGCCGTGCGCGCCCTCGATGGCCTGGGCGCCGACATTGCCGCTGCCGTGCGCGCCAGCGCCGCACGGCCCACGCACCGCATCAGCCGCAACTGGGACACGGGCGAGGAAACCTCGCGCCTGACCATGGGTGACGAGGCCGAGCGCAAGTACGGCGCCCCGCAGTTGACCATCCACCGCGCCGATCTGCTGGCCGCGCTGGCCGATGCCTTTCCGCTGGACCAGGTGCAGTTGGGCAAGCGTGCCAGCCAGATCACGCAGACGGGGCAAGGCGTGGACATCGCCTTCACCGATGGCAGCGAAGTGGCCGGGTTGGACGCACTCATTGGCGCGGACGGCATCCACTCCGTGGTGCGCGCGGCCCTGTTCGGTGCCGAGAGCCCGCGCTTCACGGGTGTGGTGGCCTTCCGCGCGGTGGTGCCCACCGAGCGCGTGCGCCATGTGCCCGACATCCAGGCCTTCACCAAATGGTGGGGCGCCACGCCGCAAAGCCAGATCGTGACCTTTCCTCTGAACCAGGGGCGCGACACCTTCATCTTCGCCACCACGGCCCAGGATTCCTGGCACGAGGAATCGTGGACCACGCCCGGCAGCGTCGAGGAGTTGCGCGGCTTCTACGCCGATTTCCATCCCGATGCCCGGGCGTTGCTCGACGCCTGCGATGGCGTGCTCAAGACTGCGCTGTACGAGCGCGATCCCCTGCCGGCCTGGTCGCAGGACCGCATCACGCTGCTGGGCGATGCCTGCCACCCGATGATGCCCTTCATGGCCCAGGGCGCAGGCATGGCCATCGAAGACGCCGTGGTGCTGGCCCGCAACCTGGATGCCGCCCCGGGTCCGCAGCAGGTGCCCGAGGTCCTGGCGCGCTACCAGGCCATGCGCATGCAGCGCACCAGCGAGATCCAGATCGGCTCGCGCGGCAACAACTGGCTGCGCGCCGGTGGCAATGCCGATGGCGTCTACGGCTACGACGCCTGGGCGGTTGCGCTGCAGGCCTGAGCCCGGTCAGGGCCGGCAGGCGGCCAGCTCCCTGGCACAGGGCAGCTCCAGCCCTTCGGCCGTGGTCAGCGACTGCGCGGCCAGCACGGCACGCACCGTGGCCAGGGCCACGGCCTCAGCGGCCATGACAGACAGGGTCAGCATGCCCAGCGAGTGCTCGGCCAGGCCCGTGCCCAGGGCGAACAATGTGTCGCCATCGCTCATGGTGTGCACGGGGCGTATGGCGCGTGCCAGGCCGTCATGGGATACCACGGCCAGGCGCTGGGCCTGGACCTTGGTGATGCGTGCATCGGTGGCAATCACACCGATGGTGGTGTTGGTGCCTGCCAGCAGCGGCCGGGGCTCTTCGCCGCGCAGCAGGGCACGGCAGGTGTCGTGCAGCTGGCGGCCATCGGGGCTGCGCGCGCCGGCCAGCAGCGCGCCGCTGTGGGGGTCGACCACATCGCCCACGGCATTGCAGGCGATCAGCGCGCCCACGGTGACGCCATGCACGGTCAGCGAGGCCGTGCCAATGCCGCCCTTCATGGCGCGATCCATGCCGAAGACCTTGCCCACGCAGGCGCCCATGCCGGCGCCCACATTGCCCTCGGCAGGCCGCGCGGCGCTGGCGGCCTGGCAGGCCGCATGGCCGGCATCGGCACCCGGGCGGATGCGGCTGTCGCCCACCGCCAGGTCGAACAGCACGGCGGCCGGCACGATGGGCACGCGGCCCACGCCCACATCCAGCCCTATGCCCTGCTCATCGAGCCAGCGCATGGCGCCGCTGGCCGCGTCCAGCCCCCATGCGCTGCCGCCCGAGAGCATGACGGCATGCACCTGCTGCACCAGGTTGGAGGGGTGCAGCAGGTCGGTCTCGCGCGTGCCGGGGGCGGCGCCACGCACATCGCAGCCCCCCACGGCACCGCCGCGCGCCAGCACGACGGTGCAGCCCGTGGGGCGGCGGGCATCGGTGTGGTGGCCTACCTCGATGCCCTGTACGCGGGTGATGGAGCCGGGGTCTGAGTCGGTGCTTGGCATGCGCTGCTCTGCTCGGTGATGGACAGGCCTTCACCTTAGCCGAAACGGCAGCCCTGCACCCGCTCTTCAGCGCAGCACTTCCAGCTGCGTGACCACGAAGGCGCCCTGGTCCTGCTCGGCGCGAAAGCGCACCTTGTCGCCGGCCTTGAGGGCGGGCTCGGGTGCAGCCACGCGCAGCTGGAAGACCATGGTCATGGGCGGCATGCCCAGGTTCTTGAGTTCGCCGTGGCGCAGCGTGACCTTGCTGGTGCGAGCATCCCAGCGCGTGACCTCGCCTTCGCTGAGGTCCTGGCTGGCGGCGGCAGGTGCGGTTTCTGCAGATTGCGCGCCATGCGCCGCATGGTCGTGGGCCGTGGCCTGGGCACCGGCCCAGGCCGGGATCAGCGCGGCGGCAAGGGCCAGGCGCACGGCAAGGGCGGTACTGGACGTACGGGACGTACGGGAAACAAGGAGGGCTGTGTTGTGCATGGTGTGCTCCGGGGTTCAGCGGTAGCTGGTGAAGGTGCGGGTGGAAACGTCGCTGTTCATGAGGTTCTTGGTGATCAGCAGCACCTCGTAGGGGTCCTTGCGGCCGCCGTACTCGGGGCCGTCCATGCCGGGGCTGCCCACGGGCATGCCGGGCACGGCAATGCCCAGCGCCTTGGGCTTTTGCTTGAGCAGCTTGTGCACGTCGGCCGCAGGCACATGGCCTTCGAGCGCATAGCCTTCGACCAGGGCCGTGTGGCAGGAGCCCAGGCGCGCCGGAATGCCCAGCCTGGCGCGCACGGCGCTGTTGCCGGTGTCGTGCACGGTGACGGCAAAGCCGTTTTGCTCCATGTGCACCACCCAGTCCTGGCAGCAGCCGCAGTTGGGGTCCTTCCAGACCTCGACGGGGATGCGGGTGCTGGGTGCTTCTTTGGGCGCCGTGGGTGCAGCCGCCCACAGCGAAGGGGCGGCGAATGCCGTGCAGGCCAGGGCCATGCGGCGCAGCGCACTGCGGCGCGGGTGGGCGGATGCCATGCGTTCATGTTTCATGGGGTGCTCCTGAAGGGGGGGGAAGAAGGGGCGCGCTCATTGCGTCACCGTGATGGTTCCGCGCATGCCGGCCTGGTAGTGGCCGGGGATGAGGCAGGCAAAGTCGAAGCTGCCTTCGCGGTTGAAATTCCAGACCAGGTCGCCGGATTTGCCGGGCGAGACATGGGCCATGTAGGGCTCGCCGTGCTCCATGGTGGGGAACTTGAGCATCATCTGCGCGTGCTCGTCCAGCGAGGCCGGCGTGCCCAGCACGATCTCGTGCATGACCTGGCCCTTGTTGGCCACGCGCAGGCGCACCGTCTCGCCGCGCTTGACGCTGATGCGCTCTGGCGTGAAGCGCATGTTGTCGCTCATGTCCAGGGTGATGGTGCGCCGGGCGGCCGAGGCATCGCCGGCAATGCCCCAGGGCTTTTGCTCCTTGATCGCGGCGGCCTTGGGAGCGTCATCGTGGGTTTCGCTGCCATGGGCGAAGACGGCAGCGGGGCCGGCGAGCAGTGCGGTGGCGAGGAGGAGGGCAAAGGTGTTCATGAGGTACTCCTTGGATGGCATCAGTGGTGCTCATGGCCCGCACCGGGCTTGCGCACGCTGGGCGCGCCGGGGGACTGGCCGGGCGTGGTCTGTCGCGGTGCGGAGGCTTCGCCCGCCGGCCCCTTCCATTCATAGGCCACGCTGCCCTTGGGGTGGGTGAACCAGCCCGGGTCGCCGTAGTCGTTGGCGCCCAGCTGCTCGCGCACCTTGAGGGTGGTGAACATGCCGCCCATCTCGATGGGGCCGAAGGGGCCCGTGCCGGTCATCATCGGGAAGGTGTTGTCGGGCAGGGGCATTTCCATGGAGGCCATGTCGCCCATGCCGCGCTCGCCCATGACCATGTAGTCGGGCACGATCTTCTGGATCTTGCCGACCAGGCCCCGGTGGTCCACGCCGATCATGGTCGGCGTGTCATGCCCCATGGCGCCCATGGTGTGGTGGCTCTTGTGGCAGTGCAGGGCCCAGTCGCCCAGCTCGTCGGCGATGAACTCCACCTGGCGCATCTGGCCCACGGCCACGTCGGTGGTCACCTCGGGCCAGCGCGCGGACCGGGGTACGGGGCCGCCGTCGGTGCCCGTGACCTCGAATTCGTGGCCGTGCAGGTGGATGGGGTGGTTGGTCATGGTCAGGTTGCCCACGCGCAGGCGCACCCGGTCGCCGCGCCTGGCGACGACGGGGCTGATGGCGGGGAACACCCGGCTGTTGAAGGTCCAGATGTTGAAGTCCGTCATCTCGGCCACGCGCGGCGTCATGGAGCCGGGCTCCACGTCGTAGGCCGACAGCAGGAAGGCGTAGTCGCGCTGGACCTCGGCGATCTGCGGATGGGCCGCCTTCGGATGCGTGATCCACAGTCCCATCATGCCCATGGCCATCTGCACCATCTCGTCGGCATGCGGGTGGTACATGAAGGTGCCGGGACGGCGCGCCGTGAACTCGTAGACAAAGGTCTTGCCGGGCGGGATGTGCGGCTGGGTCACGCCGCCCACGCCGTCCATGCCGTTGGGCAGGCGCTGGCCGTGCCAGTGCACGGTGGTGTGCTCGGGCAGGCGGTTGGTCACGAAGATGCGGACCTTGTCGCCTTCCACCACCTCGATGGTCGGTCCCGGGCTCTGGCCGTTGTAGCCCCACATGTTGACGAAGAAGCCCGGTGCCACCTCGCGCACCACGGGCTCGGCCACCAGGTGGAATTCCTTGACGCCTGCGTTCATGCGCCAGGGCGTGGTCCAGCCGTTGAGCGTGACCACGGGGCGGTAGGGGCGGCCGTTGGGCGGTGCCAGCGGGGCGGCGGTTTCGGCCGAGGACTGGGTCGCTGCCTCGGGCAGGGCGGCCAGGGCCACGCGGCTGACGGCGGCGCTGGAGACGGCGGCCACGGCCGCGCCGGTGAAGAAGTTGCGGCGGTTCATGTCAGTGGCTCGCTGTGTTCGTGGGAGTGGGTGCGGCGGCGCTGGATGCGGCCTCGACCGTGCCTGGCGAGGTTCCGGCCAGAGCCAGCTGCAGGTCGGTGTCAGCCAGCCAGAAGTCGCGCTGGGCGTCGGTGGCGGTGGCCACGGCCTGGGCGCTGTTGCGGGCCTCGGCCAGCAACTCCCAGACGCTGACGAACATGCCGTTGTAGCGGAGCATGGTTTCGTCCTGGATGAAGCGGCGCAGCGGCAGCACCTCGGCCTGCTGCTGGTGGGCCAGGTCCCAGGCCGTGCGGTAGCGCATCCAGCTGCTGCGCGCCTCGGCCCGCGCCTGGATGGCGCCTTGCTGCAACTGGGCCGCGCTGCGCCGGACCTCGGCACGTGCGCGGCCGCTGGCGGCGCCACCCCAGTCGAACAGCGGCAGGGGCAGGTCGATCTCCCAGCCGCGTGTCACATCGCTGTGGCCGGTGGCCCGGTCCGTGGCGGTGTTGCGGTTGTAGCCCAGGCCGATGTCGCCGAACATGGCGCCCAGGCGTGCCCAGCCAGGGCGCTCGGCCAACTGGTCCAGGTCGCGGCGCAGGGCGCGCAGGTCCAGGCGCTCGCGCAGCGCGGTGGCTTCGGCGTCGTCCCCGGAGCGCAACTGCGTGGCGGCCTGCGGGATGGCGGGCAGCTGGTCGGGCAGCTTGAAATCGATGCGCCGTCCCCACAGGCCCATCAGACGGGCCAGTTGCTCATGCTCGGCCGTGGCGGCCAGGCGCGCACGCGCCAGCTGGGCTGCAGTGTCCTGCTGGATGCTGAGCTCGCGCGCCTGCTGCAGCCGGCTGAAGTTGCCCACGCGGGCCATGCGCCGCGCCAGCTCGGCACCGGCCTCGGCCGCTTCGTGCATGCGCTCGCTGGACGCCAGCTGCTGGCGCGCGGCCACGGCGCGCAGCCAGGCGCGGCGCGTGTCGGCGGCCAGCCGCAGCACATCCTGCGCGGCGGTCAGGGTGGCCTGTTCCATCTGCATGCCCTGCCAGCGGCTGCGCCAGGGCAGGGTGATCAGGCTGACCAAGCCGAAGCTCAGCTGGCGCTCGATCTCGCGCTCGTCGCTGTTGACCATGCGGCCCAGGGCCAGCGTGGGGTTGGGCAGGGTCAGGGCCTGAACGCGTTCGGCATCCTGCACGCCCAGTTGCGCCAGGCGCGCCTGCAGGCCGGGGTTGTTGAGCAGTGCGATGCGCACGGACTGGTCCATGTCCAGCGGCTGGCGCAGCCACTCGTCGATGCGCTGCTGCGCCGTGTCGCGGGCCTGCAGATCGGTTGGCGGCAGCTGGGCGCCGTCCGGCAGGCGGCTGGCGGTATGGGATTGGACCGCGCCGCGCAGGCCGTCGGGCGAGATGCTGGCGCAGCCGGCCAGGACCAGCACGGCAGCCATGGCGCCGACCAGCCGGGTGGGGGCGAAGAGGGTGCGCTTCATGGCCGGCCTCCGTGCTGCATGTGAGAGCCGTGCGGGGACGGCGCAGGCGTGGATCGGCCGCCCTGGGCGGCTTCCCAGCGCAGGATGTCCATATGGCCGTTGGGAAACTCGGCCACGGCCGCATTGGCCTGGCGCCAGTCGGTCAGCTCGGTTTCCACGGCGCCACTGGCCGGCAGCGCGGCATGGCGCAGCGGCAGGCTGGCCGCAGCCGGATCGATGGCGCCGGTCAGGCCTGCGGAGGAAGAGGCCGGGGGGTGGCTGCCGTCATGGGCTTGGGCCCAGGCAGCGGGGCTGGATGCGGCAAGGGCCGCCAGCCCGAATTGGATAAGGGGGACGAGAAAATGCGCACGGCGCATGGTGTTCTCCTGAATGCGAAACGGACAACGCATCCGCGGCCAGACGCCCCGCCATGCCCGCAAGCGGGCTGCCCATGGAGGGGCGGCAGGGATGGCGCGGACGCACTTCGGGCGTCAGGCTTCAGGAAATGGGTGGCTTGATGGCCTGCAGCTTGGCCGCGCTGGCAAAGCGCGCGCTGCCTTGGGGGCGCAGTGCGGCGGACGGCGCTGCGCCGTCCGAACCGATCTGGCCAGGAGTGAAAAGGGCCGAATGGCAGATGCCGCACAGGGTGCAGCTGGGCCCATGTTCATGTTCGCCGCAGCTGCCGCCCGCAAGGCCACCGGCCTGGGGAGCGCAGCCTGCACTGTGCTCGGCGTGTGATGCGTGATCTGGGTCGTGATCTGCGACGTGCGCCGCATGATGCTGCTCAGGGCTGTCCGGCGATTGCGTGATTTCCAGCGCGACTTCCCGCGCGATTTCGGGCGCGTGGTGGTGGAGTGCCGACGCCGGAGCCAACGCTGGCGCAGATGCCGCAGCCGGCGCCAGGGCCGACATGACCGGCGCAGCCCCCATGGCCATGGCGTCGCCCAGCAGGCCACGAAGGACCAGCAGCAAGACCAGGACAATGGACAAGGGGCGGCGCATAGGTTTGGATGATACCGGACGGCGGCGCGAAGTTCCTCAGGCGCGTGGGCTTTGCCGGGGCGGGCGGCGCGTGGCGCGCAGGGCCTCGGCGATCAGGGCCGATACGGCGGGCGGCATGTCCATGGGCAGGGTGGCCGGCACCGTGGCGCGGCCTGTGTTGCCGCGCGGCAGCCGGTCCAGCAGGTGGCCTGCAGGCACCAGGGCCAGGCGCAGCAACTGGCCTGCTACCTCCCCGCCATCGCGCAGCTGCAGCGCATGGCGCAGCATCCAGCAGTGGGATCGCCAGTGCAGGCCCAGCATCTGCTGGCCCAGCACATGGCTGGCCTCCAGCAGCAGCCAGCGCTGTGCGGGCGCCTGGTCCTGGCTTGAGCGGAAGCTGTGCAGCAGGTGGGTGAAGGCGGCGCGGCGCTGGGCGTCGGTCATGCCGCCTCCCTGTCGCTGCCCCAGCGGCGCAGCCGCAGGCCGTTGGCGACCACCAGCAGGCTCACACCCATGTCCGCCAGCACGGCCAGCCACATGCTGGCGTTTCCGGCCAGGGCCAGTGCGAAGAACACCAGCTTGACGCCCAGCGACAGGGCGATGTTCTGCCAGAGCACGGCGTGGGCGCTGCGCGACAGTTCCACCACCTCAGGCAGGCGGCGCAGGTCGTCGTTCATCAGCACCACGTCGGCGGTTTCCATGGCCATGCCCGTGCTGTGCATGCCGCCCATGGCAAAGCCGATATCGGCCTGGGCCAGGGCCGGTGCGTCGTTGATGCCGTCGCCCGTCATGGCGGTGGGGCCGCGGGTGCGCTGCAGCTCGGCCAGTGCGTCGAGCTTGTCCTGGGGCAGCAGGCCGCCGCGCGCATCCTGGATGCCGGCTTCGGCAGCGATGGAGCGCACGGTGGCCGTGTTGTCGCCGCTGAGCACCACGGGCTGCACACCCAGGGCCTGCAGGCGTGCCACGGCCTCACGGGCCTGGGGCCGCAGCGGGTCGGCCACGGCGAACAGGGCCCGCACGCCGCTGCTGTCGGCCAGCAGGGTCACGGTGCGGCCCTGGGCCTCATGGGTGGCCAGGCTGGCACGCAGCGCGGCGCTGTCCCAGCCTTGCTCCTGCACCCAGCGCAGGTTGGCCAGGGTCCAGAGCTGGCCGTCGATCTCGGCCTGCACGCCACGGCCGGGCAGGGCCAGCAGCTTGCTGACCGAGGCCCGTGCGGAATCGGCGGCCACGGCGGCATCGGCCTGGAGGCCGGAAGCAATGGCGCGCGAGACCGGGTGGTCGGAGCGGCCGGCCAGGGCCAGGGCATATGCGGCGGGCTGGCTGGAGTCCTGGGCCGCGTCTTCTTCGCTCCAGGATTTCCATTCGACCAGCTTGGGGCTGCCCGTGGTCAGCGTGCCGGTCTTGTCCAGGGCAATGGCGCGCAGCTTGCGGGCCGATTCCAGCGCCTGGCCGCCCTTGATCAGCAGGCCGCGGCGTGCAGCCGCCGTGAGCGCGCTGACCACGGTGACGGGGGTGGACAGCACGAGGGCGCAGGGGCAGGAGATCACCAGCAGGGCCAGCGCCTGGTAGGCCGCGTCATGCCAGCTCCAGTCCATGACCAGCGGTGCCAGCACCGCCAGCGCAATGGCCAGCACCAGCACGATGGGCGTGTAGACGGCGGCAAAGCGATCGACGAAGCGCTGGGTGGGCGCCTTGGAGGCCTGGGCCTGCTCCACGGCATGGACGATGCGCGCGATCAGGCTGTCATTGGCCGCCGAGGTGACGCGCATCTGCAGCTCGCCATCCTGGTTGATGCTGCCGGCGTAGAGCTCGTCGCCCGGGGCCTTGTCGGCCAGGGCGCTTTCTCCGGTGATGGGCGCCTGGTTGACCGAACTTTGGCCTCGCAGGACCACGCCGTCCAGCGGCACGCGCGCGCCGGGGGCCACGCGCACGGTGGCGTCCAGCGCCACGTCGGCGGCGGCCACGCGCTGCACGCTGCCATCGGGCTGGAGCACGTCGGCCGTCTCGGGCGCCATCTGCAGCAGGCTGCGGATGGCATTGCGCGCCCGGTCCATGGCCTGGTCCTCGATGCGCTCGGCCGCGGCGTACAGGGCCATGACCATGGCGGCCTCGGGCCACTGGCCGATGGCGAAGGCACCCGTGACGGCAATGGCCATCAGCGCATGGATGCCCAGCTTCAGGCGCAGCACGTCGCGGATGCCGGCCTTGTAGACGCCCAGGCCCGACAGGGCAATGGCCAGCACGGCCACGGCCATGCCGCCGTATTGCAGGGCCGGCACGCCGCCCTGGGAGCCGCTGAACCAGTGGGCGGCTTCGGCCAGCACGGCTGCAATCAGCGCGGCCGTGATGCGCGGCCAGCCGGGCAGCACGCTGTGGTCGTGGCCGGCATGGGGATCGCTCTCGTCGTGACCGTGGTCATGGTCATGGTCATGGTCATGGGCGTGATCGTGGCCATGGCCCTCGCCGTGCGCATGCGAGTGGCCTTGGGCCTTCTTGCGGGCCGGCGTGGGCTGGGTGATGGTGAAGGGCGCGCAGCAATCGGTGCCGCAGGCGGAAGACGGCGAAGTCGAGGCGGGCTTGGAAAGGGCTGGGGAGGCTTTCAGGGCCTCGTTGCCCTGAGGGCTTGGCAGGCGATTGGAGTTCATGCGAGCATTGGAAACGGTGAAGTCACTTCAAGGTCAAGCATGTCACAGCATGAATCTGCGCGCTGGCGCATCGGCGAGGCGGCCAAGCGTTCCGGCGTGGCCGCCGCCAACATCCGCTACTACGAGAAGGAAAGGCTGCTCAGTGCAGGCGTGCGCGAGAACAACCAGTACCGGCTGTACAGCGACAGCGATGTGCACCGGCTGCGCTTCATCCGCCTGTGCCGCGCCATGGACATGTCGCTGGACGAGGTCCGCACCCTGCTGGCGCTGGACGGCGCCAGCAAGGCCGACTGCGTGGCCGCCAACGAAACCCTGGATGCGCATCTGGGCCATGTGCGCGAGCGCCTGGCCGAGCTGCGCGCGCTGGAGCATGAGCTGATGCAGCTGCGCAGCCAGTGCGACGGGTCGGACAGCTACTGCCATCTGATCGAGGCCCTGCACGCCCAGGCCGACGAACCGCTGGCACCCGCCCTGGGCAGCTCCGGCGCCAAACGCCATGTGTAGCGCCGTCCGCAGCTGCCTGTCTTGCGCCGGCGTCCGACGGACCGTCCCGGTACGGCTCGCTATCATCGCCCGATGAGCCTCAGCCACGCAGCCCTGTCCCTTCCCGACCGCATCTGGGCGGCGCTGCGCGACCATGCGCTGGCCTGGTGGCGCAGCGTCTACCTGGGCGCCGTGCTGCTGGTGCTGGCCATGTCCCCTTCCAGCTACCGGCGCGGTGCACGGCGTGCCATGGCGCACCAGATCTATGTGCAGACCGGGCCCATCCTGCTGGGTTTCACGGCGCTGGCGGCGCTGTTGTGCGCGGTGATCACGCGCATCGTCATCGTCACGGCGCTGAGCTATGGGCTGTCGCGCTATGCGCTGGAGATGGTGGTGCGTGTGCTGGTTATCGAGCTGATCCCGCTGACGGCCGCGCTGTTCGTGGCCATGCGCTGCACCATTCCCAATGGCACGCTGATTGCGCAGCTGCGCGCACGGGGCCAGCTCCAGGCCTGGCAGGAGCGCGGCTCCGATCCGCTGCGCATGGCCCTGGTGCCGCGCGCCGCCGGGGGCGTGTTCGCCTCGGTCACGCTGGCCGTGCTCAGCTGCGTGGTGGCCCTGGTCACCGTCTACCTGAGCGTCTATGGCTTCACGCTGGCGGGCCTGCCCGGCTACACGCGCATCTTCGGCCAGATCTTCACGCCGGCCGTGACCCTGGTCTTCGTGCTCAAGACCTGGTTCTTCAGCCTCACCGTGGCCATCATGCCCATGGCCTCGGGCCTGTATGCGCCGCTGCGGCGCCACCGGCTGGGCGGCGCGGCGCTGGGCGGCTTTGCGCGCATGTTTGCCGTGCTGCTGGTGATCGAGGTGATCTCGCTCATGGGCAACTATTACTGAGCACGCCCGCTGAACTCCACGAACCCCACATGCACGGCAAGGCCCGTGCCAGAACAAGGAATGCCATGACCGATACGCGGCGCCCGCCGCCAGACCCCTGGGACGGCGAGGAAATCGAGGCCCTCAAGCCCGTGGCGCACCTGCGCGCCAAGGCTGCTGGACTGCTGCTGTTCACGCTGGTGCTGATTCTTGGATCGGCCCTGTACCTGCTGTACTCGCGCGGCGTGTTCGACGCCACGCAGCGCCTGGTGCTCACGGCCGACGACTCCGAGGGCGTGAGCGTGGGCATGGACATGACCTTCTCGGGCTTTCCGATCGGGCGCGTGCGCCGCATCGAACTGGCCCAGGACGGCAATGTGCGCATCCTCATCGACGTGCCGCGAAAGGACGCGCACTGGCTGCGCGAGTCCAGCGTCTTCACCCTGGTCAAGGGGCTGGTGGGCGGCACCACCATCAAGGCCTACAGCGGCATCCTCAGCGATCCGCCGCTGCCCGACGAGGCCGTGCGCCCCGTGCTGCGTGGCGATGCCACGGCCGAGCTGCCGCAGATCATGTCCACGGCCAAGGAAGTGCTGGGCAACATCGCCCAGCTCACCGCGCCGGACTCGGCCCTGGGCGGGTCGCTGACCGAGCTGCGCGGCCTGGCCGGCCGGGCCCAGGGGCCGGGCGGCGTGCTGGGCGTGGTCATGGGCAGCGAACAGGAGGCGCGCAAGGTCACGGCCCTGCTGGACCGCGCCAATGCCACGCTGGCCCGCATGGAGCGCATGGTGGCGCGGGCCGACAGCCAGGTGTTCGACGCCGGCGGCGTCATGCCCGAGGTGCGTTCCACCGTGGTGCAGCTCAACGGCCTGCTGGCCGACACGCGCCGCACGCTGGGCAAGGTGGACGCCGTGCTGGCCGAGGCCCAGGCCGTGGGCTCCAATGCGCGCGAG
Source organism: Delftia sp. JD2 (assembly GCF_001682645.1). Taxonomy (NCBI): domain Bacteria; kingdom Pseudomonadati; phylum Pseudomonadota; class Betaproteobacteria; order Burkholderiales; family Comamonadaceae; genus Delftia; species Delftia sp. JD2. Next base: position 14,611 of record NZ_LFJT01000018.1, on the reverse strand, counting down.
GCCACGGCCGACCTGGGCGCCCTGCGCGCCGAGGTCGAGGGCAACCTGCGCCGCCTCGAAGGCGTGCTGGCCGACCTGCAGCGCAAGTGGCCGTTTGCGCACCAACCGGAGTTGAAGCTGCCATGAGTGCTGCCGCCAAGAAACTTTCTGCCGCAACCCTCCTGGCGCGCCATGCCGCCGCCGGCGCCGTGCTGACCCTGGTGCTGGCCGGCTGCAGCAGCCGCCCGCCCGCGCCGGACTGGGCGCTGAATGCCGAATCGGCTTCGCAACGCGCATCCACCGCCTACCTGGAAGGCCGCCAGCGCGTGCAGGCCATGGAATGGGACAAGGCCCGCGCCGAGGTGGCCGCTACGGGCCGCACCGACCTGGCCGCGCGTCTGGAGCTGATGCGCTGCGCGGCCCAGGTGGCCAGTCTGGAATGGGACGACTGCCCCGGCTACCAGGCGCTGGCGCTTGACGCTGCGCCGGCGGAGGCAGCCTATGCGCGGTATCTGCAAGGCAAGCCCCGGCCCGAAGACATTGCGCTATTGCCAGAATTACAGCGCCCCGTGGCACAGGCGCTGCTGGGCGGGTCTGCGTCGGCGCTGGCCGCCGTGAGCGCCATCAAGGAGCCGCTGCCCCGGCTGGTGGCAGCCGGTGCGGCCTTGCGGGCGGGTGCGGCGCAGCCGCAACTACTGGAGCTGGGTGCCGAAACCGCCTCGGCCCAGGGCTGGCGCCGCGCGGTGATGGCCTGGCTGCTGCTGCAGGCCAGGGCCCATGATCAGGCGGGCGAGGTGGACAAGGCCCAGGCCGTCAGGCGCAGGCTGTCGCTGCTGGAGAAGACGGCCAGCGGTGGGGGCACATCGGCCGGCAAATGAAAACAGCGCCAGTCCGAAAGGGATGGCGCTGGGCAGGCATTTGCAGGCGTTTGCAGGGCTTACATCGACGACAGCAGGGCGCCCGGGTCTTTTTGCAGCAAGGTGTCTGCGGCCGGGGCGGCGCTGTCCAGCCAGAAGGTGGCAACGCTGGCGGCTACGGCAAGCACGACCGTGGCGGTGAAGGCGATGAAGGGATGACGTCCGAAGGGGCTGGGTCTGCGCATGGTGGACCTCCTGTCTGGCAGCGCAGGCAGAGCATTGGGCTGGGCCTGGACTCCATTGCACACCGGATTGCGCAGCGCGGCTGTCGGACAATCGCTTTCTCTCTTGACGTTTGTAAAAAAGTACTGAGAGAAAATTTCTATCGACTTTCAAGAGGCCAAAAAAAAAGCGAGGCAGAGCCTCGCTGAAAGTTCGGGACGTAAGTCCCTGGCCCGTGCTGGCAGGCCAGGCGTCGCCTTAGAAACGGTGGCGGATACCCGCGATCAGGCTGGTGCCCGACTTCAGGTCCGTGATGCGGTCGTGCATCAGCACGGTGTACACATCGGTGCGCTTGGACAGGTAGTGGTCGTAGCCCAGGCTGGCCGTGGTGCGCGTGGAGTCCACGGCGCCGATTTCGGCCTTGGTGCGGGCCAGGGCTGCCTTGATGGTGCCGGCGCTGGTCACGGGCACGTCCAGGCCCAGCGAGTAGGTGCTGTTCTTGCGATCCAGATCCTTGACCTTGGCCTGGCCGTAGGTTGCGTACAGCTTGGCCACTTCGAAGTTGTAGGTGCCGCCCAGCATCCAGTCGGTCTTGGTGGGCATCACGGCCAGGCTCACGGGGTTGCTGATCTGGGCGCGCTCGTAGAAGGCCACCAGGCTCAGGGGGCCGCCGAAGTACATGGCGTTCACGCCGATGTTCTTCTTGCCGGAATCGCCGCCCTTTTCACCGAACTGGTAGTGGACGTTGGCCTGCAGGCCGCCGAACTTGGGCGTGGTGTAGACGACCTGGTTGCTCCAGCCGGTGTCGGACGGCGTGGTCAGGTTGGCCGAGCCCCAGGCTGTCGTGCCCACGTTGGCGTGCAGCACCAGCGGGGAGATGGTGAAGGAGTCGCCGAAGGGGTTGGTCAGGATGGTGGGCAGGAAGTTGGGCGCCATGCCGCGGCCCAGGCGCACCGTGCCGAAGCCGCCGGACAGGCCGACGTTGGCATCGCGCGAGAAGTACGGGTCACCATCGAAACGGCCAGGGCTGCCAGTGTCCACACGCATGAAGGCCGTCAGCTGGAAATCGACCTTCAGGCCGCCGCCCAGGTCTTCCTGGCCCTTCATGCCCCACCAGGAGGTGGTCATGCCGCCCGAACCCACGACACCCTTGCCGCTGGCGTCGCCAGCCATGCGCATGGAGCCGGCATAGGCGTCCACCAGGCCAGTCAGCTGGACCGAGCTTTGGGCGTGTGCAGCGCCGGCGCAGGCCAGTGCAGCGGCCAGTGCGATGAAGGAACGTTTCATGTTGAGGAGTCTTTCATTGTTGGAGAGTGGAAACGGGTGGCCAGTGCTGTGACCGGGGCAGACGATGAACCAATCGCCCGGGCTGGGCTACGTGGCAAACCTGGGACAGTGGCGTTTTCGCATCAGGGGCGGGCTGGCGTCGGCACGTCTTTGCGGCCTGTGCGCAAGGCGGTCTTGACTGGCTAAGCCGCGTATTACAACGCATCCCAGCCATTGCACCGGCCAGAAAGTGGTGTCTTTGACACAGTTATGACGAAACTTAATTTGTGTTTTGCACTCTCGCGGCTTGAACACTGCCGTGCACTGGGATGGGGCCGGGGCACCAGGGCTGTGCAGCAGGTCGTTGCAAGAGGGCTCAAAGGTCAATTCAGGGCTCCTTGTTCGTCGGTTGGGCGGTGGATCTGTGCCTGTTGCCAGGCCTTTGGCTGCAACTGATTGCAAACAGCGTGCCAGCTTGCAACCCGGCCATGGACCAGGCCTGGGCCCCATGAGCCGGGCATGTGCTTCCAGACGTGTCAGACTCGCGCCCATGTCCGAATCCACGCTGCTCGTTGCCGATGACCACCCGCTGTTCCGCGCCGCGGTGATCCATGTGCTGCGCGAGGCCCTGCCGCAGTTCGCCGTGCTGGAGGCCGCAAGCGCCGCCACGCTGGGCGCGGCGCTGCAGCAGCACCCCGAGATCGAGCTGGTGCTGCTGGACCTGGCCATGCCGGGCGCGCGTGGTTTCTCGGCGCTGCTGCATGTGCGCGGCGAGTACCCCGATGTTCCGGTGGTGGTGATTTCGTCCAACGACCATCCGCGCGTGATCCGCCGTGCGCAGCAGTTCGGTGCCGCGGGCTTCATTCCGAAGTCGGCGCCGGCCGAGGCCATAGGCACGGCCCTGCAGGAAGTGCTGGACGGCGGCAGCTGGTTCCCGCCCATGGCCGCCGAGCGCTCCGAGGCCGACGCCGCGCTGGCCGCGCGGCTGGCCCAGCTCACGCCCCAGCAGTTCCGCGTGCTGCTGTGCCTGGCCGATGGCCTGCTCAACAAACAGATCGCCCACGAGCTGGGGCTGGCCGAGAACACCGTCAAGGTGCATGTGACGGCCATTCTCAAGAAGCTGGAGTGCTACAGCCGCACGCAGGCGGCCGTGCTGGTCAAGAGCCTGGAGAACGACGGCACGGTCTGAACGCCAGGCCCTGCCGTGCCACGTCTATCGGTGGCGCAGCAGCATCTGGCTCATGAGCGCGCGCAGCGCGGGCGGGCGCACGGGCTTGGCCAGAAAGCCCCAGCCGCGCTCGGCCGCCTGGCGGCGCACCATGCCGTCGCGCTCGGCCGTGACCAGGATCACGGGCGGCGACTGGCCCCAGCGCTGGCACAGCTGCGCGTAGACATCGGGGCCGTGCAACTGGCCCAGGCGCACATCGAGCAGCACCAGCTGCGGCGCTTCGCCGGGCGCGGCCAGCGCCAGCGCCTCGGCCGGGCCACCGGCCAGCGGCACGTTGCAGCCCCAGCGCTGCAGCAGGGCGCGCATGGCGGTGCAGGACTGGGCATCGTCTTCCACGTACCAGGCGCTCATGCCCTGCAGCGGTGCGTCCTGGCCTGCCTCGCCGCAATGCGTGGCCGCGGCGATCTGCGGCACGGCTGCGGGATCGCCCAGCGGCACGCAGACCCAGAACACGCTGCCCCGGCCCAGGTGCGAGCGCAGGCCGATCTCGTGGCCCAGCAGGCGGCCCAGGCGCTCGACGATGGCCAGGCCCAGCCCGGCGCCACGGTCGTCGCCATGGCCTTCGTCCAGGCGGCGGAATTCCTCGAAGATCTCGTGCTGCAGGCTTTCGGGAATGCCAGGGCCCTGGTCGTGCACCTCGATGCGCAACTGCTGGCCCTGGCGCCGGCAGCCGATGACGATGCGGCCCTGGCGCGTATAGCGTATGGCGTTGGACAGGAAGTTCTGCAGGATGCGGCGCAGCAGCGCCTCGTCGCTGCGCACCACGCAGCGCGTGTCCACTGCGCTCAGGCGCAGGCCCCGGCTTTCGGCCAGGATGCCGAAGTTGTGGCGCATGACCTGCAGCAGCGGGCCCAGCGCGAAGTCGCGCACGCGCACCTCCAGCTGGCCCGATTCCATGCGCGAGATGTCCAGCAGGCTGCCCAGGATGGCGTCCTGCGCGGCCAGGGCGCCGTCGATGCTGTCGGCCACATGGCGGCCCGCGTCGTCATGCAGATGGCTGCGCAGCAGGGAGCTGAACATGCGCGCGGCGTTCAGCGGCTGCAGCAGGTCGTGCACGGCGGCGGCCACGAAGCGGGTCTTGTAGCGGTTGGCCTGCTCGGCCTCGCGCTTGGCTTCGGCCAGGTCGCGCGTGCGCTCGGCAATGCGCTGCTCCAGCGCATCGGCCAGCGAGCGCAGTTCGCGCGCGGCGTTCTTGTAGCTGGTGATGTCGGCGTAGCTGGTGACGAAGCCGCCATCGGGCAGCGGGTTGCCACGGATCTCCAGCACCGTGCCGTCGTCCTTGGTGCTTTCACGCAGGTGCGGGCTGCCGCTGCGCAGATGCTGCAGCCGCCGGTGGATGGCCTCCTCGATGGGGCCGAGCCCCAGCAGGCCGCGCCGGGCGTTGTAGCGGAACAGGTTCTCTATGGGCTGGCCCGTGCGCAGCAGTTCGGAGGGAAACCGGAACAGCTCCACGTAGCGCGAGTTCCAGGCCACCAGGTTGAGGTCGGCATCGATCACCACCACGCCCTGGGGCAGGTGCTCCAGGCTGCGGCTCAGGCCCGTGTCGGCCTGGCGCGCGGCCTGGACGATGCCGTCCTGGGCCGTGCGCAGCTCCTGGGCATGCTGGCGCAGCACGGTCTCCAGCTCCAGGCGGCTGCGCAGGCGCAGCGCGGCCAGCCGCCTGCGCTGGCGCACGAACAGCACCAGCAGGCCCAGGGCCAGCCAGCCGCCCGCAGCGGCCGCCGCCGCCCAGCGGCTGGCCACGGTGCTGGCCTGCGTGTCGTGCAGCAGGTGCAACTGCCAGTCGCTGCCGGGCAGGGGCAGGGTCTGCCACAGCGTGGTGCCGGGCAGGGCGGGCTCCTGCATCTGCACCAGGCGGCTGCCTTGCTCCAGGCCCTGGCGCACCCGGTAGCGCATGGGGTGCAACTCCTGGTCTATGTACTGGCGCGTGGCGGCCAGGTCCGCCTCGTCGGCGGGGCTCAGGGGTGACAGCAGGCGGTAGCGCCAGTCGGGCTGGCTGGCCAGGAAGACCACGCCGTGCTCGTCCGAGGCCATGACCACGTCGGGCGTCTGCAGCCATTCGCGCTCCAGCTCCAGCAGCGCGATCTTGATCACCACCAGGCCCGCGACGGCGTTCTGTTCGTCCAGGATGGCCTGCGACAGGAAGTAGCCCGGCAGGCCCGTGGTCAGGCCGATGCCGTAGAAGCGCCCGCTGCCGCGCGACAGCGCCTGCTGCACATAGGGCCTGAAGCTGTAGTCCACGCCCACGTTGCTGCGCGTCTCGCGCCAGTTGCTGGCAGCCAGGGCCGTGCCGTGGCGGTCGATCAGGGTCAGCGTGGACGACTGGCTGGCGCCGTTGGCCTGCTCCAGCTTGCGGTTCAGGGCATCGACCTCGGCGGGAGACAGCGGGTGGGTGAGGGCGGCGCGCAGCTGCGCGTCCAGCGCCAGCACTTCGGGCAGGGTGCGGTAGCGGTCTATGCGCTGGCCCAGGGCCTGGGCGTAGAGGCTGAGCTGGCGCTGCACGCTTTCGGCCTCGCCGCGCAGGGCGCGGTGGTAGACCAGCTCACCGGCCAGCAGCATGCAGGCGAGCATGCCGCCGAACAGCAGCAGCAGGGTCCAGAAGGAGCGGCGTGAAGGGCGGCGAACGGGTTGGGGCATGGTGGTCTGGACCCGATTGGGCGCCAGCTTGGAGCCTTCCAGGGGCGGGAAGGAGTTGGGGATTACCCTGATTCTGCGTGCATTCTCCCTGGGAGCGCACCGGCGCCTAATACCAATAGGTTATCGGCGCCGGAGCACGCCAGCGGTACAAACTGGACCTCGCCGCACCTTGGTGGTGCGCCCACCCCCACACAGTCCCGCCGGAGCCGCACCATGCATGCCGTCCCCACCCACGCCGCCAGCCCCGAGCGGCTGCCTTTCTACCGCCAGCTGTATTTCCAGGTGGTGGTCGCCATCGTGGCAGGCGTGCTGCTCGGCCACTTCGAGCCCCAGTATGCCGAGCAGTTCAAGCCGCTGGGCGATGCCTTCATCAAGCTGGTGAAGATGATCATCGCGCCGGTGATCTTCCTGACCATCGTCACCGGCATTGCGGGCATGACGCACCTGCGCACCGTGGGCCGCGTGTTCCTCAAGGCCATGGCCTACTTCCTGTTCTTCTCCACGCTGGCCCTGGTGGTCGGCATGGTGGTGGCGCACGTGGTGCAGCCCGGCGCGGGCATGAACATCAACCCGGCCGACCTGGACCAGGCCGCCGTCAAGGGCTATGTGGCCAAGTCGCACGAGCTGACGCTCACCGGCTTTGCCATGGACATCATCCCCAAGACGCTGGTCAGCCCCTTCGTGGGCGACAACATCCTGCAGGTGCTGTTCGTGGCCGTGCTGTTCGGCATCTCGCTGGCCATGGTCGGTGATGCGGGCAAGCCCGTGCTCAACTTCCTGGAGGCGCTGACGGCCCCCGTGTTCAAGCTGGTGGGCATCCTGATGAAGGCCGCGCCGCTGGGAGCCTTTGGCGCCATCGCCTTCACCATCGGCAAGTTCGGCCTGGGTTCGCTGGTGAACCTGGCCTGGCTGGTGGGCTCGTTCTACATCACCTCGCTGCTCTTCGTGGTCGTGGTGCTGGGCTTCGTGGCGCGGCTGTGCGGCTTCTCGGTGCTCAAGCTGGCGCGCTACCTGAAGGCGGAACTGCTGCTGGTGCTGGGCACCTCGTCCTCGGAATCGGCCCTGCCTTCGCTGATGCAGAAGATGGAGCGCGCCGGCTGCGGCAAGTCCGTCGTGGGCCTGGTCGTGCCCACGGGCTATTCGTTCAACCTGGACGGCACCAACATCTACATGACGCTGGCCGCGCTGTTCATCGCCCAGGCCACCAACACCCACCTGACCCTGGGCCATGAGATCGCGCTGCTGCTGGTGGCCATGCTCAGCTCCAAGGGCGCTGCCGGCGTGACCGGCGCAGGCTTCATCACCCTGGCCGCCACGCTGGCCGTGGTGCCCGAAGTGCCGGTGGCCGGCATGGCCCTGATCCTGGGCGTGGACCGCTTCATGAGCGAGTGCCGCTCGCTGACCAACTTCATGGGCAACGCCGTGGCCACCGTGGTGGTCTCGCGCTGGGAAAACGAGCTGGACTACACCAAGCTCAATGCCGCCCTGGATGGTGCTCCCGCCATGGAGGTGACCCCGGCAGGAACAGCGGTACCTGCCGCTGTCGGCAAGGTTTCCTGATCCATACCGCGGCGACGCATGTTGCGCGGCCCCTGAAAGCGACAACCCTCAGCCCAGCCAGGTCAAGCCTGGCTGGACTGCTGCTTTTTAAGGCGGCTGCCGCGCCGCTTGGCTGTATTCTTGGTGCTTCGCTTCACGCAGCCTTGCGGCCGTTCCCACCATGCATTTGTCCAGACGCGAATTCCTCGGCGCCGGCGCGGCCGCCGCCTGTGCCTCGCTGGTCGGTTGCGCGGCCTCGGCGCCCGTGTCGGGCAGTTTTCTGCAGCCGTGGCGCAGCCATCTGGAGATGCCGCGCGACCAATGGCGCCAGCGCCTGGCCGCCACCCAGGCGCTGGGCTGCCGGGAGCTGTTCGTGCAATGGAGCGGCCTGCTGGGCGATTCCGAGGCGGACAGCTGGATGCTGGCCGACGCGCAGATCGCCGACCTGCTGGACATCTGCACCGAACTGGGCATGGGCGTGCACCTGGGCCTGCCCTATGACGAGCGCTGGTGGAAGCAGATCAGCCTTTCCAACGCCGCGGGCCCCGCGCCCTACCTGGCGCATATCGCCGAGCAGGGCGCCAGCCATATGTACGCCAGCACCTGGCCGCGCCACGCGGCGTTTCGCGGCTGGTACATCCCCTACGAGCTGGAGCAATACCACTGGGCCGCGCCCGAGCGCGTCGAGCTGCTGGTGAGCGCACTGCAGCCACTGGCGCAGGCGGCAGCGGCCACGTCCGGCCAGGTGCCCGGCATCTCCACCTATTTCAGCCAGCTGCAGACACTGGGCAGCCTGCCCACGCTGTGGAGCATCCTGCTGGACCGGGTGTCCCTGCGCCCCATGGTGCAGGACGGCGTGGGCGTGGCGGGGCTGCGCAACTACGAGGCGCTGGCACCGCTGCAGCAGATGCTGCTGGAGCGCAGGGCGCCGTTCGACCTCATCGTGGAACTGTTCGAGCAACTGCCGCCCACGCGGCCCGATGGTTCGGACTTCCAGGCGCGCACGGCCAGTTTCGAGCGCGTGCGCCGCCAGTGGGACGTGGCCCGCGACTACGGCGCCCAGCGCGTCGTCGCCTTCGCCATCGACCCCTGGGTGCTGAACGACACGCCGGAGGCCCGGCAACTGCTGCGCGAGTGGAAGGCCGCCGCCCGCTGAGCGCGGTGGCTGCCGGGTCAGAAGCGCTTGCCGATGATCTCTCTGAGGATTTCGCTGCTTCCGCCGAAGATCCGCAGCGCCCGTGCATCGGCCCAGGCGCGGCCAATGCCGTATTCGGCCATGTAGCCGTAGCCGCCGTGCAGTTGCAGCAGCTCGTCCAGCACCTGGCCCTGCAGCTCGGTGGCGTTGAGCTTGGCCATGGCAGCGGTGACGGAGTCCAGTGAGCCTTCCATGTGCTGGGCCAGGCAGTCGTCCAGGAAGACGCGCAGCATGGTGGTCTTGGCCAGGGCATCGGCGAACTTGAAGCGGGTGTTCTGGTAGTCAAGCACGCGGCGCCCGAAGACCTTGCGGTTGCGCACGAACTCGGCGGCCTCGTCCAGCATGCCTTCGGTGGAGGCTGCCGCGCGCAGCGCGATCGCCAGCCGCTCCTGCGCCAGCTCCTGCGTCACATGCTCGAAGGCGGCGTTCTCGCGGCCCAGCAGGTGGTCGGCCGGTAGGTGCAGCTCGTCGAAGAACAGCTCGCAGGTGTCCTGGCTGTGCTGGCCTATCTTGCGCAGGGCGGCACCCTTGCCCAGGCCCTTCATGCCTTCTTCCACCACGAACAGCGACAGGCCGCGCGCGCCCAGGTCGGGCTCGGTGCTGGCCAGAACCACCATCAGGCCGGCGTTGACGCCATTGGTGATGAAGGTTTTCTGGCCGTTGAGCACGTAGCCGTCACCTTCACTGTCGCTCTTGCGGCGGGCGCGCGTGCGCACGGCCTTGAGGTCGCTGCCCGCGCCGGGCTCGGTCAGGGCGATGGCGCCGATCAGCTCGCCCGTGGCCATGCGCGGCAGCCAGCGGTCCTTCTGCACTTGCGTGCCGAAGTTCCAGAGATAGGGCGCCACCATGTCGGAATGGATGGAAAAGCCGATGCCCAGGCAGTTGGCGCGCGCCAGCGCCTCGATGACCACGGCCGCGTGGCCGAAGTCGCCGCCCTGGCCGTAGGGCGGGGGCAGGTCGCAGTTGAGCAGGCCGCTGTCGCCCGCCTTGCGCCAGAGGGCGCGCGGCGTGATGCCCTCGGCCTCCCAGTCATTGATGTGGGGCAGGATCTCGGTGGCCACGAATCGGTCCACCTGTTCCTTGAACAGCAGGTGGTCTTCACGCAATACGGAGCGGGTGCGCATGTCTGTGTCGGTCTCCTTGGGCTGGGTCAGGGACGATAGGTGTCGGTGGCGCTGGCCTGGCCGCGCAGCACGGGTGCGGCGGCCGTACCCGTCATGAACAGGCTGTAGTGGTCGCCCGGCTGCAGCTGGGGCAGCGCCAGCGGCGCGCTGGCCGCAGTGGCGCAGGTGGCGGCGAGCTGGGCGCTGACCGGGTTGATGGAGCGGCTGGCCGACTTGGCGTGCGCCACGCCCGTGAACAGCGGCGTGCCCGTGCCGGCGATCTTGAGCCCGCCTTCGGTGCAATCGTCGATCAGGTTGTAGAAGCGCAGCTCGGCCTTGAGCGCGTCCTGGCTTCCGCCGGAGTCGTCGATGGACGTGAAGCGCGTGGCCGCGTTCTTGCCCTGGCGCTGCGGCACCAAGGTGGTGAAGCTGCCCGGCGCCACCTTCATGCTGCCGGCGCTCTTGCCGTCCAGCTGAATGGCAAAGGGCGTGTCGCCCTTGACGATGGCGTAGCTGCTGGCCGGCTTGCTGCCGGACAGCGTCTGCTCGGGGCCGTCGCCTATCTTCACGCGCAGGCTGCCCGCGTCGGGGTGGACCACGCGCACGAAGGACGAGCCTGCTGGCGGGCGCGCCGCATAGAGCTGGGCCAGCGTGCCTTCGGCATGCGCGGCAGGCAGGCAGGAGAGCCCGGCCAGGCCGGCCAGGGCGAGCGCGACGGTACGCATCACGGGGGAAAAAACGGAGGTCATGCCTGCGGGTCCTTGGTTTCCTTGGCGGGGCGCATGCGTGCATCAAGGTACATGCGCTCCAGTTGCTTGCGGTCGGCCTTGTCAGTCTGCGTCAGCGGAAAGCCGTGGCAGGCCAGCAGTTCCGACGGAATCATGTAGGGCGGCACGCGCTGGGCCAGCAATTCGCGCCACCCGGCCAGGTCTTCGGGCAGGGGCTGCATGCCGGGCGGGCCGCTGCGGTCCAGGTCCACGAAGCCGATCATGCGCACGATGAAGCCATCGGGCCGCTTCAGCGCCACCGCCGCGCCTGCGCGCACGCCGGGCAGGGTGGCCAGCACGGCATCGACCTCGGCCAGCTCGATGCGGTAGCCGTGCATCTTGATCTGGTCGTCGCGCCGGCCGTGGAAGGTGACCAGGCCGTCGCCGTCGATCTCGCCCAGGTCGCCCGTGCGGTAGCCGCGCTTGCCGTTGCGCATGAACATGCGTGTGGCGTGCAGGTCGGGGCGGTTCAGGTAGCCGCGCATCACGTGGTCGCCGGCCACGCAGATCTCGCCTTCGTCCAGGAACACATCGGCATAGGGCTTGGCCCGGCCGATGGGAAAGGGCAGCGACGCGCGCTGGCGCAGCGCGGGGTCGATCTCCACCCAGGTGGTGGAGCAGGTGGCCTCGGTGGGGCCGTAGGAGTTGATGATGCGCGCCTGGGGAAAGCGGCTCCACAGCGCCTCGGCCACGGTGGGCGTGAGCGATTCGGCGCCGAAGACGAAGACGCGCAGGTCGGGCAGGTGCTGCTGGTCGAAGTCGGCATCCAGCAGCTGCTGGCGCACGAAGGAGGGCGTGGACGCCCAGACGTTCACATGGGTGCCCGCCAGGTAGGCGGCAAAGGCCTGGCGGTCGGCAATGGTCTCGCGCGCGCACAGCACGCAGGCGCCGCCCGTGACCAGGGCGCCCATCCAGTTGAACAGCGAAAAGTCGAAGCTGAACAGCATCTGGTCCATGAAGACCGGCGCCTCGCCCAGGGCCAGGCAGTCGCGTATCCAGCCGGCGAACAGGCCCAGGCTCTCGCGCCCGATCTGCACGCCCTTGGGATCGCCCGTGCTGCCCGAGGTGAACATGATGTAGGCCAGCGATTTTTCCTGCAGCGGCTGCGCGGCGATGCCGGTGTCAAGGAAGCTGCGGGCCTGCGCGTCGTAGTGCAGGCCGGCCTGCACCAGCGTGGCGATGCGCGCCATGCGCTCGGGCGGGTTGATCACGTCCACCGGCACGAAGGGCACGCCCAGGCGCAGGCAGCCGAGGATGGCCACGAGGAACGCGGTCTCCTTGTGCCCCGTGATCAGCAGCGGCTCGTCGCGCCGCGCGCCGCGTGCCAGCGCCTGCTGCTCCCATTGCGCCACGGCCTGGGCCAGTTGCTGCCAGTCCAGCGTGCCGGCGGCATCGATCACGGCGGGCCGCGCGGTGTCGGCGCCGGGCTCGGTGAAGTCGAAGCGGTCAAAACTGAATCGCATGCGGGCTCCTTGTTGCGCAGGGACAAAGGGACAGGGCGGCGGCGTGCAGGCGCTGCATCAGGCCTTGCGCTGCTCGGCCACGTACTGCGCCAGCGTGTGCACGGATTCCAGGTGCAGGTCGATCTCCGATGGCGGTATCTTGACGCCGAATTCCTTTTCGATGGCCAGTGCCACGTCCACGGCGGACAGCGAGTCCACCAGGCCCGATTCGAGCAGCAGCGTATCGGGCTCGACCGAGGTCAGGATGATGGCGCCGATGATCTGGGCAATCTTGGTTTCGATGTCATTCAGGGACATGGTTTTTCTCCAACAGGTGTTTCAGAACTGGAAATACAGGAAGCGGGTTTCCTTGTGCAGGTTGACCAGGCACAGGAAGAGCAGGACCAGGGTCACGGCCGTCCAGCCTGCGCTGGGGCGCCAGCGCATCCAGGCCCGGGGCGCTTCCTGCACCTTGAACATGGCGGGCGAGAAGCGGCCCAGGATCTGGTGGGCATTGGGTGTGAACCAGGCAATGGCCAGCAGCAGCAGCACCAGGGCCAGCTGCATGTGGTGGCCTATGGCCAGGCGTATGGCATCGCCCAGTGCCAGGCCCTGGACGTGGGACAGCGACTCCAGCGCCTCCACGCCGCGCAGGCCGGCCATGCCCTTGAGCAGCAGCATGGCGTCGCCCACGCCATGGGCGCGGAAGAAGGTCTGGGCGATGAGCACGGCGATGAAGGTGATGACAACGCACAGCGCCTGCACGCCCCGGCCCGACTTGCGTGCGGCGGCCGGCTTGCGGCTGACCACGAAGATGCGCCAGGCATGGTTGACCGACAGGTAGAAGGCATGCAGCAGGCCGAAGATCACGTACTGCAGGCCGGCGCCGTGCCAGATGCCCGCCAGCCCCATGGTGAACAGCGTGGGCACGACGATGGTGGCCGCAAAGCCGCCGGGCGTGCGCGCGGCGCTGGAGCCCACGGACAGGCCGCGCTTTTCGCGTGCGCGCGAGATGGCCATGGCCACTGGGTAGTACAGGTAGGCCGTGAGGTAGCGCGTCAGCGTCATGTGCCAGCGTGCCCAGAAGTCGATGATGCTGCCGGCCTTGTAGGGCGAGTTGAAGTTCAGCGGGAAACGGATGCCGAACATGCGCGCCAGGCCCAGCGCCATGTCCGAGTAGCCCGAGAAGTCGAAGTACAGCTGCAGCGCGTAGCTGAGGCTGGCGCCCCAGGCGGCCCAGAACTGCAGCTCGCCGGGCGCCGCGAAGCCCGCGTCTGCATAGGGCGCGATCTCGTCGGCCAGCAGCACTTTCTTGGCCAGGCCGATCACGAACAGCGTGCCGCCGATGGACAGGTTGTCCGCGCGGAACCGGTAGTTATCCGGCTGCGCGAACTGCGGCATCATTTCCTTGTGATGCAGGATGGGCCCCGCGATCAGGTGCGGGAAGAAGGTCACGAACAGCACGTAGCTGAGCAGGCTGCGTTCCTTGACGATGCCCGAGCGGCAGTCCAGCAGGTAGCCGATCTGGGTGAAGGTGAAGAACGAGATGCCCAGCGGCAGGATGAGCTCGTGCATGCCGCCCTGCGTCAGCCCCCATTCGCCCAGGAAGTTGAACAGCGTGGCGAAGTACTTGTAGTGGAACAGCGCCGCCAGGTCGGCGCCCACGCCCAGGGCGGTGACCAGCCCCTGCAGCCGCGCGCGGCCCGCAAAGCGTAGGATCAGCAGGCTCACCACGTAGTTGAAGGCGATGGACAGCGCCAGCAGGGCGACGAACTGCGGGTTCCACCAGCCGTAGAAGACAAAGGACGTCAGGCACAGCCAGAACGCGGCCAGCCGCAGGCTGATGGCCCCGGCCAGGTAGTGGCCCGCCAGCGCGATGGGCAGGAACAGCAGCAGGAAAAGATAGGAATTGAACAGCATGTAGCGGGCGGGGTCACGCAGGCGGGGAGGCGGCGTCCATCTCCTTGAGCGCCGCTTTTTCATCGTCCGTCAGGGGCAGGGACAAGGTGTTTTCCGAGAACTCCCAGATCACCAGCCGCAGGCTGGCCGGCCAGGAGGCGCGGCGCTTGAGCGCGGCCACCATGGCGCCGCTGAACTGGCCGCCATCCATGCTGAGGTTCCAGACTTCCTGGCCCAGCGCGCGGCCGAGCTGCGGCGCGAAATTGCTGCGCAGCCCGTTGGAGCTGCCGGCCAGCAGCACCTGCACGGGTGGCGTCTCGTCCAGCAGGCCGCCGCCGCGCACGGGGGCAATGGTCTGCGGGCGCACCTGGTCGCGCCGTGGGCGCCAGCCGGCCGGGGCATCGGCCAGGCCGGCCAGGGCCAGCAGGTCGCCGGGCAGCGGCTGCAGCGGCCCGGGCGCGGATTCCTCGAAGGCCT